>JBBQGR010000007.1:0-19306 GCA_038323185.1 Phycisphaerales bacterium
CGGGAAACCCAGTTCTGATTCGCTCCAGCAGCCAGGCACACGCGTGGGAGACACCCCGCGCCGACCGTTCGCCTCCGTTCAGGACGGCAAGTGGATCGGCGCGGGTGTTTCTTACGGCCCGCACCGCGATGGCCAGACACCCAACACCGGCCCCCAGCCCACCGACGAGCAGATCCTCGAGGATCTTCGCGTCATGTCTCGCCACTGGGGCATGATCCGGATGTACGCCTCCCGCGGCTCAGCCGAGCAGGCCTGCCGCCTCATCCGCCAAGAGAAGCTCCCGCTCAAGGTCATGGTCGGCGCCTGGATCGCCCCCGAGGTCATCAAGAAAGAGAACACGCCCGACCAGCCGATGCCCGAGGCCGTCATCGCCAACAAGGCCGAGGTTGAGGCCTCCATCAGGCTCGCCAATGAGTACCCGGAGATCGTGATCGCTGTCGGCGTCGGAAATGAGACCCAGGTGGAATGGTCCGCGCATCGCAGCGACCCGAAGGAACTTATCGGCTACCTCCGCCAAGTTCGCAGCGCCATCAAGGCGCCCGTCACAACCTGCGACGACTTCGCCTTCTGGAAGTCTCCGGCGAGCAAGGCCATCGCAAACGAGTGCGACTTCATCGGCCTGCACGTCTATGCGTTGTGGAACAAGCAGGTGCTCGTCGACGCGATGGACTGGAGCCGCCAGACCATCGCCGACGTCAAGGCCACGCACCCAGATGTCCCCATCGTCCTGACCGAGATCGGCTGGGCGACCAAGAAGGGCACCGAGGGCTATCAGGCCATCGGCGTCGTCGTAGTTCCCGACGAGCGCGAGCAGGAGCTCTTCTATCGCGCCCTCCGCGACTATTCATTCCAAGTCGACCTGCCCTACTTTTACTTCCAGGCCTTCGATGAGAAGTGGAAGGGCGGCGGCAGCCCGGACGAGATCGAGAAGCACTGGGGCGTCTTCAACTCCGACCGCACACCCAAACGCGTCATGATGTCCGAGCCCGCGCAGACTCGAGTTCCCATGGTCAAGCCATGACTGGATAGTGATCATGCTCCGTCCGCGAGCCGCGCACGTCCGCCTCGCGCTTCCATCGTTCAAAGTCCGCGAACGCCACGTATCTGTTCTTGAGCACGCGGCGTAAGTTCCTCGGCGGCACACCCCTGCCCCATCCCCCGCACCATCGCGCACCTAGTTCTGAAACCCGCAGAGGATCCCTGATGAACCGCATCACGTCCATCCGCCCATTCCTCATCACACTCCCCGCACTCGCGCTATTGGCGTCGTCGGGCACCGCGCTGGCCCAGGCAGCCTGGGTGCCGACATGGGCCGATGAGTTCGACGGAACAACGCTCAACCTCACCAACTGGGAGTACATGCTCGGCAACGGCCAGAACTACGGCATTCCCGGCTGGGGAAACAACGAGCTCCAGACCTACACGTCCCGATCGCAGAACATCGGCGTTGCCAACGGACTCCTGACCATCACCGCGCGGCGCGAGCCCTTGCAAGGCTACCAGTTTACCTCCGCTCGAATCCGCTCCCAGGACCGGCGCGAGTTCACGTACGGGCGCTTCGAGGCTCGCATCAAGGTTCCTTCCGGACAGGGCATCTGGCCCGCCTTCTGGATGCTCCCGACCAACAGCCCCTACGGCGGCTGGGCCGCGAGCGGCGAGATGGACATCCTTGAGACCATCAACGCTGCCGACCAGCTCCACGGCACCATCCATCACGGCAGCAACTGGCCTAACAACACCTCCAACGGTGGTAGCATCGCTGGCAACTGGAGCCAGGACTTTCATACCTACGCGATGGAGTGGGAGCCCGATGAGATCCGCTGGTACGTCAATGGCACGCGCTACTACCGCGTGACCAGCACAACCTGGTTCTCAACCGCCGCGCCCAACAACCCGCGCGCTCCCTTCGACACGCCCTTCCACTTGCTCCTCAACGTCGCCGTCGGCGGCAACTGGCCCGGCAACCCAACCGACGCGACGCCCTTCCCCGCACAGTTGCAGGTCGACTACGTCCGCGTCTCGCAGCGCCCATCGCAGGGGCCGTACGCCGCGCAACCGATCCTGCCCGCACGCATCGAGGCCGAACGCTTCGACCTCGGCGGCGGCAGTATTGCCTACAACGACGTCGATCCCGAGAACCGCGGCAACCAACTCCGCATGCAAGAGGCCGTCGATATCGAGAACTGCTCGGAGGGCGGCCACAACGTCGGCTTCTTCAGCTCCGGCGAGTGGATGGAATACACGGTTCAGGTCCCGCGCGAGGGGCAGTACGAACTCCGCCTCCGATACGCCACGCAGACCGCCGGCTGCTCGGTCGGCGTCTCGGTCGATGGCGTTTCGGTCGGTGCTTCCGCGGCCCTCACCCCCACGGGCGCCTGGCAGACGTATCGCACGGTCCGCGTCCTCGCCAACCTCACGCCCGGAACACGAGTAATCCGAATCACCAACGCCGGCCCCGCCAACCGCGACTTCAACCTCAACTGGATGGAGATCCTCCAGCCCGGCGATGCCAACGCCGATGGCTTCTTCAACGTCGACGACCTCTTCGCCTATGACAGCGGCGGCGGCATCTTCCGCGACATCGACGCCGACGGCAACAGCGGCACCGGCTTTGATCGAGCCCGTTTGCTCCTGCTCTTTCGCGGGCCAGAGAAGGCCGGAATGATCGACGGGCGGTAAGCGAGAGAACGCCGGCGCGGTCAAGATGGCTGGAGCCGCGAAGTGGCGAAGGTCAAGAGCCGGGGGCAGCGGCCAAGCCGCGCCCCCAGGGTTGCTTGACCTTGACGGCTCCGCCGTCAAGCGACAGTTTCGTGCAGTTCATTGCCGATGCGTCCGTGGGCTCGCATGGCAGACCCCCGCACATGCGCCAACACCCTCCTTCGCTCGTACGCTGTTCCTTGATGAGCGCAGGGCACCGAACAACTCGATTGGAGGCGTCACCCGACCAAGCGGCACAATCACACGCGTCCGCGGCCGCCAACCTCAACTGCCCGCGCTGCGGCTACGACCAGTCAGGCCTTGAGCAAAGCCTGCAATCACGGTGCGAACGCGGCGAGATCGACGCTTGGCCGCTCCGAAGCAGGTGCACTGAGTGCGGGGCTGAGTTCAATTGGATCACTCTCTTCAGCATCTCTCGGTCAGGCGATTACTTCTTCGAGCTCGCGCGCCGGAACCAATGGCGTGCCCTTACCACCACCATCCGGCGAATGCCTCTGCCCGGAAGATTCTGGAAGTGGGTACGGACCGATTGGTCGATCAGGCCGGGACGGATGCTGCTCGTCTCGCTGATCGCAATGGTGTTCTGGGTTCTACTCGTCGGGGAAGTCTGCACGGCGCTCGGCATAGGGCTCGGTCAGTGGTCATTACTGATCGATCCGCCCACCACGCGGCAAACATCAGGATCGATCACGTCATGGGACCCGAAGTTTCCCTACGCAACTGGTCCCAGAGCAACTTGGATCCTCTCCCCAATGGCGAGAGAGCATCGGCGTTTCGGGACGCAACCGAGCGTGGCCGTTTGGTGCTTCGTATCGTTGTTCGCCGCGCTCCTGGCTCCGCTCGCCCTGGGCTGCTTTCCTAACAGAGTTCGCTCTGCGCCACGACTCTGGGCACATCTTCTGCGGGCCTGGTGCTACGGGCTTGCGAGTTTGTGGATGGTGGCGATCCTCGCAATCGCCGGGCCTAGATTGTTCTCTGGCGCGTTGACTCTGACTGAGGTCACCATTGTTCGATTGGGACTTGAGGTCGATTTCGGATCTAGGGCCGTGGAGCGATTGCTCCGCCTGCATCACGGCGAGTTCATCGCGGCCGCAATCCTCGGCTTCACTTGGTATTGGTGGACCTGCGCCTTTCGAGACTACATGAAGCTGCCTCGCTCTGGCTACCTCGCCGCAGCCATGATCCTCATCTCCTTCGGAGTGTGTTGGCTTATCGCGCTCCAGTTCACTGCCATCTCCATCTCCGTGGGGTTCCCGTGGTAGCGGCGGCGACATACGCCAAGTGCCACGATCATTCCGAGCTCTGGCGGAATGATCGTGGTCCGCGGTCCCGCTCGCGCACGCACCTGTGAGAGCGTGCCCCAGCTCCGATCCCACAAGCAAGCAGGAGCACCGACCGACATCCCCCAGAGAATCCTGCTCGCCCTTTTCGCTTTTCACTTTTCGCTTTTCGTTTTCCTTCCCCCGTACCATCGCTCGATGTCCCACAACGCCACCACCGATGCCGTCATTGACCTCATCCGCCGCGCCGATCCTGCCATTGGCGAGCTGATTTCGAAAGAGTCCAAGCGTCAGGCCTCGACCATCGAGCTGATCGCGAGCGAGAACCACGTCACGCCCGCCGTCATGCACGCGATGGGCACATGCCTCACGAACAAGTACGCCGAGGGGTACCCCGGCGCCCGCTACTACGGCGGCTGCGGCTTCTACGACGAGATCGAGCGCATCGCCCAGGACCGCGCCAAGGAGCTCTTTGGCTGCAAGTTCGCCAACGTGCAGCCCCACTCGGGCGCGACCGCCAACCAGTGTCTCTTCCTCGCGCTCCTGGATCCGGGCGATGTTTTTGCAAGCCTTGTCCTTGCCGACGGCGGCCACCTGACCCACGGCCTCAAGGTCAACATGTCCGGCAAGTGGTTCAGGCCCGTCCACTACCCGCTCGTCTACGACGCGTCGCGCCCGGACTTTGAGCAGATCGACTACGACGCGATGGAGCGCGTCTGCCTCGAGCACAAGCCCAAGCTCATCATGTGCGGCTACTCCGCCTACCCGCGCACCATCGACTTCGCGCGCTTCCGCGCCGTCGCCGACAAGTGCGGCGCACTTCTGCACGCCGACATCGCTCACATCGCGGGCCTCGTCGCGGCGGGCCAGCATCCAAGCCCCTTCCCGCACTGCCACGTCGTGACGACGACGACTCACAAAACCCTGCGCGGCCCGCGCGGCGGCCTCATCCTTTGCAACGATGAGGACATGGCAAAGAAGATCGATCGCGCCGTCTTCCCCGGCACCATCGGCGGCCCGCTCATGCACGTCATCGCGGCCAAGGCCATCGCCTTCGGCGAGAACCTCCGCCCCGAGTTCAAGACGTACGCGCAGCAGGTCGTGACCAACGCCAAGGCACTCGCCGCGTCTCTCGTCGAGCGCGGCTACCGCATCACCACCGGCGGCACCGACAACCACCTCATGCTCGTGGATCTCCGGCGCAAGAGCGAGCAGCTCACCGGTGCCGATGCAGAGAAGTGGCTCGAGGCCGCGGGCGTCATCTGCAACAAGAACGGCGTCCCGCAGGACCCGCGCCCACCCAAGCAGACCAGCGGCGTGCGACTGGGAACTCCAGCCGTCACCACCCGCGGCATGAAGCAGAGCGAGATGCCGGTGGTCGCGGCGTTCATCGATCGGGTGCTGACCGCCGGAATCAAGGGCGATGCTGATCGCGCAACCGAGTCCGAACGCGTCCGTGCCGAGGTCGCCGCCCTGTGCGATCGCTTCGCGCTCCCCGGGTAAGAACGACTCGTGTGCGGCTGTCTTGCACGCAGTTGAACGCGAAGGAAGATGGGGGCGGAAGACGAAGGCCAAGAAAGCGAGGACCGAAAGGCAGAACGCGGAGACGCGGAGAAGAGCGAAGGAACGCAGCGAGAGGTTGCAGAGCGATAGAGCGATGAAGCGAGAAAGATAAAGGAAGTACGAAAGGGAATCGAGGCTCACCAACTTCGCTGGACCACTCTGCCAATCGACCACTTTGCCACTCGACCACGCTGTTACTGCGCCATTTCGTCCTTACCGGCTCGCGAACTGCATGGTCTCCGCCAAGACAATGACACCATCCGGGACGCAGCGGAGTGCCGCGGCCGCGAAGCAGTTGCCCTCGTCCGAGCAGGCGTCGGGACCGCTGGAGACGCAGGCAACCAGGCTCCTCGCCGCCGCGGCGTTCGCGGGTAGCGACTCGACCGGCCCCTGCATCGCAAGGACGAACCGCAGCTCTCCAACGCCACCACATCGACGCGCGAGCGCGGCACTGATGAGCTCGCCGCGACCGATCTCGTACAGCGGCCGGTCGTTCGACCACGCCACCGCCGAGAAGACCGTGCAGCCGCAATCATTGTTCTGATCAGAAGGTTCGTCGCTGAAGACCGCGAGCAGTACCGTCGCCTCGCCGCTGGTGGGCATCGGGATGTCGCGAGCGGACCCAGCTGGCGCGAGGTAGCTGGCAGGACGTATCTCAGAACCGCGAGGGATCAGCACGACGCCCGTGGGGTGGTGCGGCTTGTCATGCATCGCAAGGCGAGGGCCGGTGGGCGTTGGTGCCGCGGGCCAGAGCGTCGGCAGGGCGACCATCGCAATCGCCGCGGCTGCGGCGAGTGCGCCGATGAAGCCGCACGCGACCGCGAAGCGAGACCACCGCGACCGGCCCAAGCGCGAGGCCTCACCTCGCTCCGCCGCGGCCGCGAAGCCATCGGCCTCGCACGCCATCGTGAGCAGCGTTCGAAGGCTCTCGTCTTCGCTGTGATGTGGGCCTCGGGCTGGGGTCATGTGTCCTCCACGTGCTATTCACGCCTCTTTCCGCCGCGCTCGGCGGAATCTGCCGGATTCTTTGGCGTCGTGTCTGGGTCCCCGTCGCTCGGCCAGAGCCCGGCCCGACGCAGCAGGCGGCCGACCTTTTCGATCGCCGATTTGCGGGTCGCGTGAGCGGTGCTGGGCGAGACCGCAAGCCGAAGGGCTAGGTCACGGTCGGTAACGCCCTCGCCGGTGGCGCGGAGAGCGTCGCGCTCACGCTCGGTCAGGTCGCTGGCGGCGTCGCCTTCCTCGCTGGCCGACATCGCCCGCCGCAGAAGTTCGATTGCCTCGGCCGACTTGGCAAAGTCGGAGGCTCGTTCGGCGTCCAAGATGTCGACACCGATTGATTCGATGGCCTGTGTGCGTGCGTCGCGCGTGCCGCGCGAGCGCAGGTGCTGGAGCCAGACGTTGCTCGCAACCGCATAGACGAACGTAGAGATCGCGGCGCGATTCGGGTCATAGTTTCCGTTGCGGCACGCCTGCCAGACCGCGAACCACACCCGCTGCGAGAGATCATCAGAGAGCGATGCGTGCGCACCGCGCTGACGCATGAAGCGCCTCACCACCCCATCGAGCCGGGCATAAACCTCATCAAAGACGGTCCGCTCGCCGCTCGCCGCGGCCTCGCTCAGCTCGCGCAGCGAGAGCGTCGGGACGCTGCGGCCGATGGCCCTGCGGACGCGCCGTTGTTGATGCTGGTCGTCCATGCGGGAGTTAGAGCGGCTTGCCGATGTTCTTCGCCCCTCACGCTGCCGCGCTCGGCTCGTTCGAAGGATCGTTTGGAATCGTTAAAGTAAGACTAGCGAGCAGGACGGAGGCGCGTGACCTTCGTCGCCGTGTGCGTGTGGCCGGAGAGCGCGTCCGAGAAGCTCACACGCATGACGAGATCGCCCGACTCGGGCACGGGGTGGGCTGGCTCAACCTCAACCACGTACGAAGCGCTCGCAAGCCCGGAGCGATACGCCTCGCGCAGCTCAGCGGGTGTGAGCGTGCGCGTGGCGAGCAGCACACCGGGAAGTGGAGACCCAGTCGACATCGCTGCCGGGCTAGAGAGTGCGTTCTCTCCGGGCGCGACCGGAGGCAGCACCGCCGCCTCGACCGTCAGCGTGCCGACCGCCTGCGTGAAGCGGCCGCGGCCGTCGAGTGGTGTCAGGTCAAATCGAACCAGCCGCGGCGAGCGCGACGCGTCATCGACGCCGGAGAGAATCCCCAAGTCGATCCGCGTGATGCGCGGGATCGCCTCAAGCACGGCCGGATCCAGCGCGGCGGTACGAGACCGCTCCGACTCTCCGAGTTTCACACGCAGCTCGGCCTTCTCACCCTCGGCGCGCTCGAGATCGCGACGAAGTTGAAGCGTCTCTCGGCGCAGACGGTCGTTCTCGGCGCTCGTGCTGCTGGTGCCGCCGACGTTGCAGCCGGGCAGCGTTGCGAAAAGTGCAACAGCCGAGACACACGCGAAGAGGAGAACGCAAGGGCGGAAGCGGGCAGTGGTCATGCGCGAGTGTACGAGCATACTTGCGCGATGAAAAAGCCCCGGGCGAGCCCGGGGCTTGGTGAGTGGACGCGTCGGTTTGTTTGCCGATACTGATCAGTCGGCGTCGGCCGCGCGGGTCGTCTTCATGACGGGCATGCGCGTGAGGACCTTGTCGACGAGGCCGTAGGCCTCCATCTCCTGGTCATCGAGCCACTTGTTGCGGTCGCAGTCCTTGGTGATCGTGTCCATGCTCTTGCCGGTGGCGTCGGAATAGACCTTGTAGATGCGGTCGCGAATGCGGAGCATCTCGCGTGCCTCGATCTCGATGTCGGTGGCCTGCCCCTCCATGACGCCCGAGAGGAGGGGCTGGTGCATGAGGTTGCGCGAGTTGGTGAGCGTGTAGCGCTTGCCCTTGGTGCCCGAGACGGAGATGAGGCTGCCCATGGACGCGGCCTGCCCGATGATGTACGTCGCGACGTCGCACTGGATGAACTTCATCGTGTCGATGATGCCCAGCCCGGCCGAGACGCTGCCGCCGGGGCTGTTGACGTACATATGGATGTCGTTCTTGTGATCTTCGTTGGCGAGGAAGAGGAGCTGCGCGACGACGAGGTTTGCGAGCTCATCGTTGATCGGCCCACCGACGAAGATGATGCGGTCCTTGAGAAGGCGCGAGTAGATATCGTAAGACCGCTCGCCCTTGCTGCTCTTCTCAATGACGATGGGAACCAAATATCCTGACATGGAAAGGCCCCTTGAAAGGCACTTGGCACTAGGCACTGGGCGCTAGGGAAGGCCATCGAGTTCGTGTGTGTTCGGTACGGTCTGACCTGGGCATCTGGTCTTGGTTCCTCATCCGGCCCTAGTGCCCAGCGACTAGTGCCAAGTCACTTCTCCCCTTACCTCACGCCGGGCATGACGTTTGTCCCGGCCTTGGGCGGCTCGCTGAGAACTTCATCCACGAGCCCATAGCGCTGGGCTTCCTCGGCCGTGAAGTACTTGTCGCGCTCGGCGTCGCGCTGGATGTTCTCGACGCTCTGGCCCGTGTGGAGCGCCAGGATCTTATTGAGCTCCTGCTTCATTTTGATGATCTGCTCGGCCTGGATGCGGATGTCCTCGGCCTGACCGGTGACGCCGCCGTAGGGCTGGTGGATCATCACCTTCGCGTGCGGCAGAATGTACCGCTTGCCCTTGGCACCGGCGGTGAGCAGCACCGCGGCACCGGAATAAGCGCGCCCGAGGCAGTAGGTCGAGACGGGCGAGGAGAGAAACCGCATCGTGTCGTAGATCGCCAGGGTGTCGTCGACGGCACCGCCCGGCGAGTTCACGTACAGGTTGATTTCGGCACCACGCTTCTGGTTCTCAAGGTAGAGCATCTGCATCATCACGCGAGCAGCGGATGACTGGTTGATCTCCCCGATCATGAAGACGATCCGATTCTCCAGAAGGAGCTCGTCGATCGTCATCTCGCGCGTTCGCTGATACGAGACGTTGGCGGCAGGCATGCGATAACCCTTTGAAGGACGGTTTTGAACAAAGAACCTTTCGACGGACGTGCTGGTGGCACGCCATGGGAAGCAGTGGGACAAAGAACGAAAGGCAAGACGAAAGGCAAGACGAAAGGCGAGTCAGTACTCCAGTAGCTTGGCCGGTGAACCCAGACAACCTGCACTTCCAGCGTCCGCGTAGGCCGCCTAGAGGCACCCGATTCCCTTCCATCGGCCATTCACGCCGAATGCTCATGCAAATCCGATGCCCACCCGCTCGGGCAGGTCTAAGTCCGGCCCCGGACCGTGCCGATTCGCCTCAGACACCACTTACGGATGCCGCGGTTGTCCGCCCGGGCCTTCCCACCCAGCCGATCGCCCAGAACGGCGGGCACGACTGCCTTTCTGGCAGGGACCTCCTCCGATCCTTGGTCGGGCCGCGGCCGGGATTGGGCAGCCGGAGCGTGTTGGTGCCGAGCAAGGGGCGAGTCTCCGCGGATATCATGCGGCGGGGCTCGGTTGCGCCATTGCTTCCGGCCCCGCGACCCTGCCGCCGTTGACGCCACCTTCCTGAGCAACATCAAGCCTCGTGTTCCCAACCAGTGTTCTCAAGGAGCTCTCGTGCCCACCGCAGTCATCAGTGACGTTCACGGGAACGCCTCAGCTCTCAAGGCTGTTCTCGCCGACATTCAAGCCCGAGAAATCACGCGGATCGTCTGCCTGGGCGATACGGTGGGCTACGGCCCGGACCCGCTGGAGTGCGTGGACCTGGTCCGCGAGAAGTGTGCCTGGACCCTCCTGGGCAACCACGACTATGGCGTGCTGTACGAGCCAACCAACTTCAATCAGGCGGCGGAGTCTTCGGCCTTCTGGACGCGCGACCAGTTCGACCAAGAGCCCGACGTGGCGCTTCGGACCGCCCGGTACGACTTCCTGAACAGCCTCAAGGTTCGCGTGGTGGAGAAGATTCCGCCCAGCGAGGCGCATGGTCCGGACTCGCCGCTGGGGATCCCGCTGCTCGCGGTGCATGGCTCGCCGCGACGCCCGATCAACGAGTACATCTTTCCCGACGACGCCGTGAACGCACCCGACAAGCTCGAGAGCATCTTCGACCGTGTTCAGCGCGTGTGCATCGTTGGGCACACGCACTTCCCGGGCGTCTTCACCGATGAGCCTGACTTTTACCCGCCGGGGGAACTGGGCGAGGGGAAGTTCAGCTTCACCGACGACGAGAAGATCGTGATCAACGTGGGGTCCGTGGGGCAGCCCCGGGACTTTGACCCGCGTGCCAGCTACGCGATCCTGCACGCCACGCACGTTCAGTTCGTGCGCGTGGAGTACGACATCGACGCCACGGCCCGGAAAATTCGCGCCATCCCGCAACTCTCGCCGTACCTTGGAGAGAGGCTCTTCAAAGGCCAGTAGCATGCGCGAGACGTGCTGATCCGGAGGTGTCCTTGGGCACATCCTTCGTGCGGTGTTCGGGCCGCTTCTTCGCAGCGGAAACTGCGGGCGCGAACATGCGACCCGGCCGAGGTCTACCCTCCGACACGAAGCCTTGTAACTCCGGTTTCAAGCCGCGCCTTCCCTTCCTGTTGTGGTTTCGTTCCTGATTCCTTCGCTCCTTCAACCCGCCTCACCGCCGATTCGGCCATCTCCTCATGCCCCAAGAAAAGAACACCAAGCTCCGAATCCTTGTGCCTGTGCTGCTCGCCATTGCTGGCGTGCTGCTCGGGCTCGCCGTCTACCGCGGCCAAACCGCGGGCCAGCAGGTGCAGCAGGCCCAGCTCACTGCAACCGCGGAGCGCGAGGGCGCCGCAGGATCGGTCGAGGCAAACGCCGGTGCCCAAGGTGCGCCAGTCGTTCCCGCTGCGCTGGCTGTTGCGACCGCGCAGCCAGGCTCAGCGCCCTCAGACGGTGCTGCGGTTGCGCCAGCAGCTCAGCCCGCAGCAGCTCAGACTCCCGCAACAACCCAGACACCCCAGGCCACGCCGGACACCGGTTGGCGTCCTCTCGCTCTGCCCCTCTCAGCCAAGTCGACACCCCGGCTGCTTGGTGCGGCGCTCTCTCGCCCGCTTGGAGGGCTTGATCCCGCCGGACCCTTCCGCTTGGAGATCGAGTTTTCAGAGAATGGCAACGGACTTCGGACGCTGAGGCTTGCGGACCACTTCACGACGATCCGGCGCGAGGGGCATGTGCTGGCCCAGCACCAGCACCCGCTCGAGCCCGCGCCCGGCGCCGCGGTCATGGCACCGTTCGCGGCACTCGCGCTCGACATCACTCCCGCAGGCGGCACGGTCCAGCGAGTGCTGCTCGACATTGATCGATCTGGGTCAAATGGTGTGATCTGGGTCGAGACCGAGTCCAGCGATGCACGCCGCAGCTTCGAGGCGACGATCCTGGACGCGGAGAAGGTCCCTGTTGTTCGCATCACGCGCACGTTCGTGCTCTCCAAAGGCTCCTTTGATCTCACGCTCACGCAGCGCGTTGACAATCTCTCCTCTACGCCGCTGACGGTGCGATGGGTGCAGCGCGGGCCGGTGGATCTGGAGCGTGAGAAGACCAACTACGGCGGCGACAAGCGTCGCCTGCGCTTTGGATACCTCCTTTCGCCCGAGCAGGAGCCCTCACGCTCGGTTGTCGTCTCGACGGACTATCTCGATTGGCATCAGTCGGTGCTTGGCAAGCGCGTTCCGATGTTCGGCGCCGACGGGCTTCCGATCGTGGACGCCGCGGGCTTGCACTACCAGGGCTTCCCGGATCAGGTCGTCTGGCCCAACACACGCAGCATCGATAACCGATACGCGTTGGTGTGGGCCGCGATGACAGATCGGTACTTTGGCGTGAGCGCTCACGCGATGGTGCCCGAGTCGGCGGTTGGCGAGGCCAAGACGCTGCGCTGGGTGCAGACGATCCAGCGTGTGGTGCTCGATCAGGGCGTGGGCTTGGAAGTCATCGGCCTCCGGTTCGAGGGCGTACCGATGGCGCTCGCTCCCGGCGCCAGCGCGGACCTCTCGCTGGGCATCTACGCCGGCCCGCTGGATCGCAGCAAGATTGCCAAGGAACCCTTGCTGAAGTCGGTGGGGTTGCCGGGCCTTGTGGTGTACAACTTCGGCGGGCCCTGCGGATTCTGCACGTTCACGTGGCTGACGCACGCGCTGCTGGGCCTGCTCCACATCTTGCACGACTACGTCTTCTTTGACTGGGCGATTGCGATCATCTTCCTTGTGGTGATCGTTCGAACGATCCTGCACCCGCTCACACGCTGGTCGCAGAAGAAGATGGCCCTCTTCGGCAAGCAGATGGGCGCCATCGGGCCCAAGCAGAAGATCCTCCAAGAGAAGTTCAAGGGCGATCCTCAGAAGCTCCAGCAGGAAACCGGCAAGCTCTGGCGCGAGGAAGGCATCAGCCCCACCGGCCTCCTGGGCTGCCTGCCCGCGTTCTTCCAGATGCCCGTGTGGATCGCGCTGTATGCGACGCTCTACTTCGCGGTCGAGCTGCGCCACCAGCCGGCGTTCTACGGCCTCTTCCAGGCGATCCAGCCCGAGTCGAGCCCCTTCTGGCGATTCCTGGGCGATCTCTCTGAACCAGACAGATTCTTTTACTTTAACGAGTACTACAACATCCCGCTCCTGTCGAGCCTCATGGGCCCGATCCACTCGATCAACATCCTGCCCGTGATCCTGGGCGTGGTCTTCTTTATCCAGCAGAAGTATCTCACGCCTCCGACCACGATGCAGATGACGCCCGAGCAGGAAATGCAGCAGAAGATGATCAAGGTCATGACTGTCTTCATGTTCCCCTTCTTCATGTACAACGCGCCCAGCGGTCTGGCCCTCTACTTCATCGCCAACTCCTCCCTTGCGATCATCGAGTCCAAGTGGATCCGCTCGCACATGGAGAAGACCGGCATGCTCGATCTCGACCGCCTCCGGGCCGAGCGCGAGGCCAAGAAGAAGGCCGGAGGAAGCAAGGGCGGCGGATTCATCGAGCGACTGATGGCCGCGGCGCAGCAACGCGTCGAGGCGGTTCAGAACGCGGGCCAGAAGGGCAAGGGCGGCGCGGGCAACCAGCTCGGTCGCAAGCCGGGCCGCTGATCTCGCACTCCAACTTTGGGCGGGCACTTGATGGGCGACATCACTACTCCAACCCCGCACGCGCCCGCAGCATCGCCCGACTCCCTCGACACGCGCGACACGATCATCGCGCCGATCACCGGACCAGGTAGCGCGGCTCGCGCGTCGATTCGGTTAAGCGGAGCCTCGGCGCATTCCGTGCTGGATGAGCTCTGCGGGTCCTTCATCGCGGGCTCGATGCCGAGCGTGACGCGCGCGCGGTTTCCGCTGGCTCATGATGTGATGCTCCCGGTGCTGATCTCGCGTTGGGCCGCGCCGCGGTCGTTCACGGGTGAGGATTGCGCCGAGATCCAGTTTGCTGGTGCGCCAACGCTGGTGCGTGGGGTGCTCGCCGTGCTCACTTCGAAGGCCAACATCCGCATGGCAACTCCGGGTGAATTTTCCGCTCGTTCCTTTCTCAATGGCCGCATGACCATCGAACAGGCCGAGGGTGTCGCCGCGATGATCAGCGCGTCCGGGGATGCGGAGCTTCGTGCGGCACGCGAGCTTGCGACCGGCGCGACGGGCGCGGCGTATCGGGCCATCGCAATCGAACTCACAACGCTCCTCGCGCTCGTCGAGGCCGGCGTTGATTTCACGGATCAGGAAGACGTGGTGGCGATCTCGCCCGCGGATCTGCGTGCTCGGCTCGCCGTGCTCATGGATCGCTGCACATCGCTCGCCGCGGCGTCGGGCCTTGTGCGCACTGGCCTGCCTCGCGTCGTGCTCGTCGGCGCGCCCAACGCCGGGAAGAGCACGCTCTTCAACGCGCTGCTCGGTCGCGCGCGTGCGATCGAATCGCCGCTGCGCGGCTCAACACGCGACGTGATCGTGGAGCCGCTCGATCTCGCATCGCACGCGACCGGCGCAGGTACCGTCGAGATCGCCGACCTTCCCGGCCTCGACGAGCGGCATGAAGGCTCCGCGGCCGCGCGCGCGGCGCAGGCCGCGGCTGCCGCAGCGATCGCGCACGCGGAAGTGCTCGTCTGGTGCGACCGCGATGGAACGTTTGATCCTAGCTCGCTGGTCGAGATTGCTCCACACCACAGCGTGCTGCGCATCCGCACCTTCGCCGATCAGCCTGCACACGCGGCGCGCGAGCCCGTCGTGGCCCCTGATCTTGCTGTCTCCGCGCTCGACCCGCGAGCAGCGCACCGAGTCGCGGCCGCGATCGCATCAAAGGTCTCCGAGTCCGCTTCGTTCGCGGGGGCGGCCGTAGTCCCGCGACACCGCGCGGCCCTTGAGAGCGTTCATGGAGCAATCTCGGGCGCCGTACACTTACTCGGCCCGGCCGAGAATGCCGCTGGTCTCAATCCAAAGCAAGACGAACTGATTGCCGATGTGCTCAGGCAAGCGCTCGATTTCGTTGGAACGCTCGTGGGGCGCATCGACGCGGACGAAGTGCTCGGGCGGATCTTCGCGACATTCTGTGTCGGCAAGTGAGGCCCCTGTGCTCGCATGCCCCTCATCGCCCTATAGACGCGGGGCACTTGGCGGCCAACGATCCGGCATGGAGCCGACCTTCCAACTCACCGACGTGTACGCTTCGGGCCCCGCCAACGCAGAGCCCGAGCCTGCGCCTCCCGCCCGCGAAGAAGCACCGACGACGCCACCCTCTACCGAGTCTGCAACCGCGACCGCCACGCGGCCCGCGCCGCCGCGCGTGGAGCAGTTGCCGCCATGGAAGGTGCTGCTGCACAACGACGACGTGAACGACATGCCCTTCGTGGTCAGCACGATTGTGGAGCTGACGCCGCTCAACAAGGAACGCGCAGTCCAGGCAACGCTGGAGGCCCACGCGTCCGGCCTCACCTTGCTGCTCGTCACGCACAAGGAGCGGGCCGAGCTCTATCGCGAGCAGTTCCAGAGCAAGCAACTGACAGTGACGATTGAGCCACAGGCGTAAAGCGTGCGACGGCGCCGCGTCAGCGAACGCACGGCCGATAAACCCCGGCAGATTTGAACCCTTTCCAAGCGGCTCGCGGGACTCGCTGGCATTCAAGGCCCCAGCGTGCCACCGCCCCGGCCAGAATTTCTCTCGCCGCGCCCACCGACCCATCGCGATCAGCAGAATGCCGATCCTTGCGCCACGCGTCGCGGCGGGAGATGAATCCGCGCCACGATCCATCCTTGGCGTCATCGCTCGCCGTGCCGCTCCGATGAAAGTGCTGACCCGTGCACTCTCGCACGCGGCACTTCAAGGAGCGCGGCACGATGCGGACACTTCATTTGGGCGAGTTGCTGGTCAAGCAGGGTGCTCTCACAACGACACAGCGCGATGCTGTCGTGCTCGCGCAGCGTGATCGCGGCGGGCCCTTTGGCGCACTCGCCGAGGAGATGTTCGGCGTCAGCCCCGAGTCTGTTGAGCGGGCTTGGGCTCAGCAGTTCTCCTCCTTCGCGCCGCACGTTGACCCGCGCACCTACAACGTCAATCCTCATGCGCTCGAGATCATCACTCGTCGCCAGGCGTGGCAGTTCCGAATCCTCCCCATCGACTTCCAAGGTGATGAGGTCGTGGCCTGCACCTGCGAGGAGTGGCTGGTCCGCGCCC
This sequence comes from Phycisphaerales bacterium, assembly GCA_038323185.1. GTDB lineage: Bacteria > Planctomycetota > Phycisphaerae > Phycisphaerales > UBA1924 > JBBASU01. Next base: position 16,179 of record JBBQGR010000007.1, read on the forward strand.
TGAAGTTTGCGGGCTGGCGACTTGGCCACGGCGTGCACTTTGCCCTCGCCGAGCCTTCGGCCCTTGGTGAAGCACTCTGCCACCACTTCCCGATGGGCGGTATGACGCCCAGGAGTGTGCTCGCGGACGTCGCGTAGCCGCCCATTCCGGCAGAACCACCAATCGCGCCAGGCTGGTCTTGCAAGCCCGGCCGGGACACATCTTCTCCGACTCCTTCAGTAACCCCCGGGCTTGCGCGGGGGTTGTCTCTCGTTCTCGGCCCCGACGGGCCTTCTGCCCGACCAAATGTGCAACGTGGCAATGTGCAACCTACCCTTCGCCAATGGCTTCCAACCGTACCGCATCGACTGCTTCCCGCCGCACCGCATCGACGCCCGCGACGCCGCGCACCGTCTCGCTTGTGAGCCTCGGGTGCCCGAAGAACCTCGTCGATTCCGAGAAGATGCTGGGCATGCTCGCCGAGGCTGGCGTGATGCCGATCTCGTATGACCCCGAGTCCGGCGGCTTCGGCGGCGCGGACGCGGTCGTCATCAATACCTGCGGCTTCCTCGAAGCTTCGAAGGAAGAGTCGCTCGCGGTCATCAAGGAAGCCATTGAGGCCAAGGAACGCGGCGAGATCTCACGCGTTGTCGTTGCTGGCTGCCTCGTTCAGCGTCACCGCGCCAAGATGCTCGAGTGGGCACCGGGCATCGATGCGATGGTGGGGGTCTTTGATCGCGACAAGGTCGTCGAGGCCGTCTTTGGTTCTGACCCCACGGTGAAGGCTGCTCGCCCCAAGTCCGCGGTTGATGCCTCCGACCGTCCCAAATACTGGATCGCGGGCAACGCGCTCGTCGCCGCCGAGCAGCGCGGGATCAAGACTGCGGGCCTCACGGTTCATGGCAAGGACGGCAACGGGCTGGGCTACTTCGAGGACGACTCTGCCCGCCTGCGTCTGACGCCGCGCCACTACGCGTATCTGCGCATCTCGGAAGGGTGCAACCAGAACTGCGCGTTCTGCACGATCCCCTCGATCCGCGGCAAGATGCGCAGCAAGCCCCTGGACCGCATCGTCGCCGAGGCACGCGAGCTCGTGCACGACGGCGCCCACGAGCTGCTCCTCATCGGCCAGGACACGACGAGCTACGGCGATGACATCGGCATGGGCCTTGCAAGTGGAACCAGAAAGGATCCGGGAGGACTGCCGCGGCTGCTGCGCGAGCTTTCCGACGCCGTGAAGCAGGCCAACGGCGCGGGATGGCTGCGCCTGATGTACGCCTATCCGACCAACTTCTCGAGGCCGATCATCGAGGCCTTCGCGGAGATCGCAAGCGAAGGGATCCTGCTTCCATATCTCGACATTCCACTCCAGCATGCCAGCACGCGCGTCCTCAAGATGATGCGGCGAAACGTCTCGCGGGCGCAGCAGGAGGACCTGATCCTCGCGCTGCGCGAGAAGATGCCCACCTTCGCCCTGCGCACGACCTTCATCTCCGGCTTCCCCGGCGAGACCGAGGCCGACCACGCCGAGCTCGTGGACTTCATCGAGACCATGAAGTTCGAGGCCGTGGGCGTCTTTGAGTATTCGAAGGAAGACGGTACGGTCGCAGGAACTTTGGAGGGCAACCCCGACCTTGCGGTGCCTCTGGAGGAGAAGCTCCGGCGCAAGGACGAGGTCATGCGCACTCAGCAGACCGTCGCATTCGCCCGCGCCAAGGCCATGGCTGACGAGTTCGACGAGAACCGCCCGTTGGACGCCCGCGGAAAGCCCCGCGGCTTCCAGGTCGATGTCATCATTGACCGCAGCCTCCGGACCAGCGGCATCAAGACCAGCGGCGTCGGCCAGGGCGGCAAGCTCTACGAGGCCCGAACCACGTTCCAGGCACCGCAGATCGACGCCGTCACCTTCGTCCAGTCACGCGAGAAGCTCGCGCCCGGCGAGGTAGTGCGCTGCACGATCGTCGGCAGCGACGGCTACGACCTCATCGCGCGCCCCAGCATCGAGCTTGAAAAGAAGCTGACGCTCAACATCCTGCGCTGATGTCCGGTCTCGCGGCCGTCTCGTTGAGGGCCAGCGCAGGTGCCACCGAACCTTCGCGCAATCGTCACACTCTTCGACCGGCGGGTCCGCCTTGTTGCTGGTACATTCCGGTATGCCGATCCCGATCCGATCCGTCCTACGTTGCTTGAGCCCGCTCGCCGCTTCGTTCTGGGCCGCGGCGGCCCCTGCCCAGCCGGGGACGAACGAGCAGACGCCCGTGGGCCAGGTTGGCGCGAGCGCCTTCCGCGTTCCCACCGCGCAGGTCGTCCGTCCCGCTGGCGACGTGATCGAGATCCAACGATCGCGCCCCATCGACCTTGTCGCGACGGCCGACGGCCGCTTCGCCGTCGCGAAAGACAACGCGGGGTTGGTCGCCCTCTCGGTCGTCCCCGGTTCCGCGCTCGCGGCGGCCTCGCGCCTGTCCATCGAGGGCGGAACGTCAATGGTCGGCCTGGCGATCATCAATGCCCCGGCACCCGACCAGCCTGCCCGCATCTTCGCAACCAGCGCGAAGAACACACTCATCGAGGCCGCGCTCGCTCCTGATGGCACGCTCTCTCTCACGCGGACCATTGAATTGCCCAAGGCAACAGTCGGAGGCGAGCCCTTCCCCTGCGGCGTCGCCATCACTCGAGACGGCCAGCGCGCGTTCGTGGCCCTGTCTCGCAGCAATCAGCTCGCCGAAATCGACCTCGACTCCGGCGCGGTCCTGCGCACGATCGATGTAGGCATCGCTCCGTACGCGGTCGTGCTCTCGCCCGATCAGTCCCGGGTCTTCGTCACGTGCTGGGGCGGCGCACGCCCCGACGCCAGCGACACCACCGCCGACTCGGCCGGCTCTCAGGCCAAGGTCGACGCCCGCGGCATCGCCTCCAGCGGCGGGGTCTGCATCGTCGACCTCGCCACCGCGTCCGGCGAGACTCCCGCCGTGCGCTACGTCGAGACGGGACTCTCGGCCTCCGCCGTCGCACTGACTTCGGACGCGAGCATCGCGTATGTCGCCAACGCCAATCACGACACCGTCTCGGTCGTCGATGTGCGCGAGGCACGCGTCCTGTCGCAGATCGTCGTTAAGCCTGATCCCAGGCTCCCCTTCGGCAGCATGCCT
>JBBQGR010000008.1:0-18843 GCA_038323185.1 Phycisphaerales bacterium
TTCTACAAAATCCTGCTTAAACTCTGCCGAGAAAACCCGCTCAGCTCGTCATGACCCAATACGGTTTCCGCCCGTCCCCGTTAACAACCCGTGTCGATCGCACTCCCATCGGGCCACCCCGAGAGTGGTTCGCCAATCCTCCGAAACGGTCTTGTAGAGGGAGTTCAAGGCCCTCGTCAAAGGTGACGGGGCCTTGTCGTTTACTGGCCGGGCGCGCAATTCGCTCGCTCTGGCAAGCCACGGCAGGTCGTCGGCGCTCTCGGTTTCGATCCTGAGAGCGGGTGCCGGATCGGAAAGCCCAGAATTCCAGGCCCCGCCACGCCAAACTCTTTCTCGCTCTCGGCCCGTCTCAGGGCTTCTGTTTAACTGGGGCGTTCGCATCGGGGCGGTCGAGAGTCGCGTCGATGATCACACATGTATTCGACGACCTCTGTTGCCCGGACCCTTAAAACCCTTCCGGGCCTGGGTTTCTCCTGTGTGTGGGGAACACGCGTCACGCAAACGCACGCCTGAGACGCGTCGGCGGCGTGGCGTGTTCGACGCGTCCACTCCGCGTCCTGCGTGAGCCTTGTCGGCTTACCGTGTCCGGTTGCCGTATCATCGGATCCATCACACATCTGTTCAAGGAGTCGCGATCATGTCCGCGTCCCTCATCGTTTTCCGTCGTCGCGCCTTACGCATGATGGCGCCCGTCTCACTCATCCTTGCCGCCGCGTCCATGGCGCACGCGCAGTAGAGTTTCGACAACCTCTCCCCGCCGGCGTTGAATATCTCCACCGTCAAGTCCATTCACGGCGGGGTTCCGGTGGGATATGCCAGCCAGAACGGAGGAGCCACGAACGAGGCCGGGTGCTGGTCTGGCGACACCGGCACCTCGTGGACCAGCCTGCATCCCGCGGGAGCCACGACATCGCAGGCTTCGGGCTCGTCCGCGACATCGCAAGCCTCGCACGCACGCGTCGGCAGCGTGACTATACGGATCACGCATCATTCTCGTGCGAGAGCTAAGGGCAGGCACAGACTGAGCGGAGGAGTTCGGGCGTGAGTCTTTGCCACGCTTTGGCACCGGCGTCCAGCAGGTGTTGATAGTCGTCGAAGACGCGGTTGGCCAAGGAGTGGCTCTGCAAGGGGGGCCCACAGCCGTTCGACTGAGTTGAGTTCGGACGGGTACGGCGGCGGCGGCAGGATCCTGATGTTCTAGGGCAACTTCAGCGTCCATTTCTTTGTGGTGTGGGTCGCGTTGAGGAAGATGTTCACGCCTCTCTCCTCGCGAAAATTCCGTCGCAAGAGGTTCGCGGCGCGCAGTCGTGCCAGCGCGGCTTGCACGCCGCTGGACTCATGGTCCGTGGTTGCGATTGGTCCAACTGCGCTCGCCGGTGCATGAATGCGGCTTTCCCATGCGTGCCGCTTCCCATGCTTGCCATCTTCGCGCTATGGCCTTGAAGCGGCGATAAGTGCTTGGCGGACAGTCAATGGAAGGATGAGGAACGTGGGCGCCCACAGGCCGACGAAGATGCCGAAGCGTTCTGCGTGGGCGGGATCTTCTGTGCTGAGGAAGAACCAGATCGCGATGGATGCGACGATCGACATCAAGCCGAGCGCGAGGCAAGTGCGGCTAAACCCCGTTAGTAGAGACTGAGGCATGAACCATCCTTTCATCCAGATCCTGTCCGGAAAGTGACTTTGACTGCTCGATCCGTGGTGTTATAGGCAGGATCGCAATGACGCTGGAAGATTCCGCGCTGGCCAGGTGCTTGTTTGTCCCGGATGAAGCACTCGTGCCCTGAGGAAACCTCAGCGCCGGTCGATCGGACGCGTCGTTCCCGGCGAGCTCGATGGCGCGTGCGAGGCGCTTCGTGCCGGGATGGCGTGGATCGACTCGGAGTTCGCTGGCGATAGCCGCGGCCGCGGCGTAAAAGTGGCCGGGCTGCGATCTTGCCTGCTTTTTCATCCGTTCCTCCTCCTGCCGTTCCAACGCCAGCCAAGCGTGCTGCAATATTCCCAAGCCATCCCGAGGGCAGGATTTCTTCATCATCATGACTTGGCCGCGCCATGAGCGCAGCACGACCACTATACGATCACAACATGATCATAATACGATGACCTCTTCATCCTAAGCCTTGCTTGCTCCCGCCCCAGCCCGGGCGCTACTGCTTGAGGGTCCGGCCGGGAATCACCGCTGCGCCCGCGCCGATGAGGATCAGGAGCACGCCGCCGATCATCAGCAGCATGGCTCGATCGGTCACTTCTCCGGTGAAGAAGCGGGAGACCTTTGAGCTCAACGAGTCCGCAGCGCTCAGCCCCATGATCAGGAGCACGATCCCGAGCACTGCCACAACTACGCCAATGATCGACTGAAGTCTCATGTTCTGCTCCTTAATCATGCCGTCGCGGCACGCCATGATGATCTCTGTTGGCCCTTACCCAGCGAGAGCTCAACTGCCCTCACATATCGGCGTCTTCGATGAGTCTGTCATGATCATCATTCTCACGAAGGGTGGCCTTTTCTACGCGGAAAAGTGCTCCATCCGAGCGGCCGCGTCCGTCGCGGCAACGCGCCAGATCGTCACGCTTGGTCGTTGCACCTGCTCGCCTTCCACGATCGCCGCACCAGCAAGAATCGTTCCTCCATGTGCTCGCGGCGTCGCGTGATAGGTTGCAGATCACCATCGGCGCTGCATCTTGAACAGTGTGTGGGTTTGCGGCTCTCCCACACCCTTAGCTTCCAGCGTGGGCAGCCTTTGGTTTAAACCGCTCAAGGCCCAGGAAAGGTCAAACTTATGACGACTCGTTCGATCTCATCGTGTGCGTTTCTTGCATCGCTCGCCTCCACCTCTGCATTCGCATCGCTTGCCACGGCTGGCCAGATCGCTGTCTCCAGCATCGGCGGCGGAGTTATGCTCAACAGCGGACCCTTCTCGTCGATCGCCTTCGGAAACGCGCCGCAGAACTGGACCAGCGTTTCACTCGGCGCCGTTCACGCGTCCATCAACGCTGGTGGCATCGCGACCGATGGGAAGGTCACCTTCCTCGCGGCCGACACCGACCGGGGCCTCGCTATGATGGCGCTGATCGATCAGCAGCTCGCCCCCGGATCTTCGAGCCTGGGCTCGATTCATATGGACACCGTCGCCAACGGCTCCAACCTGGCCTACGTCAACGACGCGGGTGGGCTCGTGACTGTAACGCCCACGTCGCCCAACTCGCGCTTCGCGACCGGCAACTTCTCCTGGAACAGCAACGGCTCGGGCGATGCCTTCGCATGGGCGGGGCTTGCCGTCGGCAACTCGATGACCTTCCGGTTCAACCGAATCGTGGGCTCCCCGCTGGGCCTGATGGATCCCGGCACGTTCCAGTTCATCAACTGGACCGGTAGCGCCTGGGCCCTAATCGACGTCCCGCAGAATCTTGTCAGCTTCTCCGAGACCGACGACTTCGGCTTCGCGGCGACGGTTGTTCCCGCGCCCTCGATGCTTTTGCTCATGGGCGGACCGCTGATGGGCTTCTCGCTGATCCGCCGGCGTGCGACCCGCTAACTGGCCGCAATGTGTTGGCGCGGGGGGCTCAACTGAGCCCCCCGTGCTTGTTTTTGGTGCAAGGCGCCATTTCCTTGGTGCAATCTTGCGAAAACCGTGGGGGCTTTGGCCACATAAGAAAGAGTGCCCTATTCGCTTTGAGTGCCGCAACGGGGACCTGCGGAATCCCTTGGGGCACAGTTTCCACCATAGCATAGGGAGTGGCATCCGCAGCACGACCCATCATGAACTTCCTTGCCGCGAAAAATCGCGGTGTGCCTCGAACGGCGACCTCTGAAGACAAGGTTGGTACTGGCAGCTCGCCACGCCGTTCCAATCGGACCGAGGGCCGCCGGGCGATTGCCGAGCCGGTTCCGGTTGCGGCGCCGACAATCGATCCCGAGCTGGACTCGATCGTGGATCCCATCATCACGATGGATCATGGCGGGACAATTCAGTCCGCCAGTTCCTCGGTCGAGCAAGTCTTCGGCTGGACGCCGATGGAGCTCTTTGGGCGCAACATCAAGCTTCTCATTCCTGAGCCGAAGCGGTCCGCTCTGGATCGGTATCTGGACCGGTATCGGAGTGCCGACACTGCCAAGAGCCTCGAACGCACGCGGCGATTCGATGCCGTCCGCAAGGATGGGAGCCTGCTCCACATCGAGCTCTCCATGTCCCGTGCAGACCTACCCAATGTCGGTGCCGCGTACTTCATCGGCATCATCCGCGACGTCTGCCGCCAGATCGATGTGCTGCCCGACGGCACGGGCGATCGCACGCGGCTGCAGGGACTCTTGATCGAGCAGACGCGAGCGCTGGCGACGGCGAACCTGCGTTTGCAGCTCGCGGACCGGCTGGCCTCGCTCGGCACCCTCGCGGCAGGTCTCGGTCACGACATGAACAACGTGCTGTTGCCCGTGCGAGCGCAGCTGACCGCGTTGTCGCACGCGGGCATCAACGACGCCGCGCTCTCGCACGTTGCTGCGGTGCAACGCTCGGTCGCCTACCTCCAGCTCCTCAGCGAGGGCCTCCACTTCCTCGCGATGGATCCAGACACAGCAAGCAGTGGTCACGACGGTGACGGAACAACAGACATCGCTCACTGGTGGAGCCAGGCGGGAATCCTTCTTCGAACCGCACTCCCCAAACGCATCCGGCTTGTGGCTGCCTTCCCGGCTGGTCTTCCCAGTGTGAACATCGCGCCGCAGTGGCTCACGCAGGCTGTGTTGAACCTGCTGATCAACGCGGGGGAGTCGATGCCTCCGCGGCGTTTCAACGCCCGGGTGCGGATCGGGGCCGAGTTGAGCGCCGACGGCTCCATGATCCGCCTTGGGATCACAGACAACGGGCGCGGCATGACGCCCGCGGTCCAGCGTCGCGCGCCGCACCTCTTCTTCACGACCAAGCCGCGGAGGATGGGAACAGGGCTTGGACTACCACTAGCGCGAAAGGTGGCGCTTCGCGCTGGCGGCGACATCGAGATCCGGTCATTGCTTGGCAAGGGGACGACGGTTGTGCTCGTGATGCCCGCGAGCAAGGTTCTGTCGAGTGATCCCGCTGCGAACCAAGACGCGCGGTTGCGCTCGGCCAGCGTTTCGGTGCGAGACCAGCGTACATCTTCGCTCATTGCGCAGATCTTGGTGAAGGCGGGTTTCCAGGTCAGGCCGATGACCGCGAAGACCCAGGGAACGCTTGATATCTGGGTCACCGATCCAACGCCCGGGGCACTCGCCTCCGCCGCTGGCTGGAGGGCCGGCAATCCATCACGGATGCTTGTCGTCGTGGGCACGCCCGCGAAGCGATATCTCGGCAAATGGGCCGCCGCCGGCGCCACGGTCATCGATCACCCGGACGACTTTGAGTCGATCCGCCACGCGCTCAGCACTGCCATTCTCAACAAGAAGAGGACACCATGACGCACGCACAAGCATCCACATCAACTCCGCCTGCCTCGCTGCTTATGGGAAGGCCTCACGGGGCACAGGAAGAGGGTCGCGAAGTGCCCGAATCATCTCGTTCGCAGCGCGTCATTCGAGTGCTCTGCGTAGATGACCACGTTGTGATCGTGGAGGGCCTCAAAGCGCTCTTCGCGATCGATGGGAGCATCGAGATTGTCGGCCGCCTTTCGTCGGCGACGCGGCTTGTTGAGGAGGTTGATCGGCTTCTGCCCGACGTGGTGATCCTCGACATCGAGATGCCCGGGCCCGACTCCTTCGAGATGACAGATCGGATGCGCCGTCGACACCCGGAGGTGCGCGTCCTGATTCTCAGCGCACACATCCGCGACGCGTTCATTTCCTCCTCCTTCAGGGCCGGCGTCTCCGGATACTTTGCGAAGTCTGATGATCTGAACGACATCGTTCGCGGCATCAAGGAGGTCGCTCGCGGCGGACGCGGCTCCTTCCTGCTCGGGCCCAAGGTCCAGGAGCGTTGCCGCCCGCTGCTGGACAGCGGCCATCGGACTAGGAGTGATCCCGCCGCGACCGACGAGTCCACGCCGCGTGCCAAGGCCCCTAGAACGCTGATGGACACGCTGACGCCCCGCGAGGAGGAGATCCTTCGACTGATTGGCAAAGGACTCTCTCGCACGCAGATCGCGAGCGAGCTCTGCCGCAGCGCGAAGACGATTGATGCGCATCAGAGCCGGATGATGAAGAAGCTCGGCATCGAGGCGCGGGCGGATCTCATGCGTTTCGCGATTCGCGAGGGCCTCGCGCAGGCGTAGGTTGTGGTGGACGGACGTCGTGTGTGTGCGATGCAGTTTGATGGGTAGAGAGGGGCCCGTCGCGATCCGCTTGCACGGCTTGGTATGCCCTGACATGCCCTGACATGCCCGGGCATGCGCAAGCACAGTGCGCTGAGCGATGGCGGATCTATTCGCCATGGACGCGGCGCGTTGCGCGCACCATGCTTCTCTCGTTCGGTCGCAGGCACGGTGCGAGCAGCAGCAGTCACCGGCCCGTCGATTGACGCGTGTCGTTACTGATCTCGCATTCTGCGGCAATCAATAGCGCATCGCAGCAACCCCAAAGCCCCCAGGGCAGACTCCAGGAGATCTCACATGAACACTCACAGCACCCCTCCCGCTCACGACGCGAACAGGGATCCCATTTCCGGAACACCGGGCGCTCACCCCGTTGGCGTCGGAGTCGGCGCGGTTGCGGCTGGCGCTGCTGCGGGCGCAGTCGGCGGCGCCGTTGCGGGACCCGTCGGAGTCGTGGCAGGTGCCGCGATCGGCGCGGTGGCGGGCGGTTTCGCTGGCAGGGCGACAGCCGAGGCCGTCAACCCCACGGTCGAGGCCAAGTACTGGTCTGACAATCACGCACACCGTCCCTACTCCCACTCTGAGTTTGGCTACGAGGAGTTCGAGCCAGCGTACCGCTACGGCTGGGAGAGCTTCGGAAAGCGTGGCCAGGATGCAGCAACCTTCGAGAGCATCGAGCCCGAACTCGCTCGTGGCTGGAACCAAACCAAGGGTCAGTCTCGCCTCGGGTGGGACCAGGCAAAGCAGGCAACGCGAGACGCCTGGAACCGGGTCGATCAGGCCTCGCAGTCCAACAGGTCCCCCCAGCTCGTCAACAGGTCTTGACGCTTTGAACCACCGCTGACCAACCGAGATCCCCTCACCGAGGGCGCGCGGCGAGAGCCCGTGCCTTCGGATTCCGCAGAGCACACGCGAATCGCGAACGACTCCAGCGCGACGTTGCGACACCCTTCTCGCGAGTCTGGTACAACGCAAAGGCCCGGAGCACGCGCTCCGGGCCTTTGAAAAGTTCTATCGCTCGCTCGAACGAATCGTCACTTCACAAACAGGACCGTGGGGGAGGTCAGCAGCACCGGCTCCTCACGCATGAGCATGAATGCCTGCCACGACGGCGCGATCTGGCGCCAGGCGCGCTCGCCGAGAACCTGCCTTGCCAGCGCGGGGACCAGGCCCGCTCCGGTGATGCTCGTGGACGAACCCACGTTGGGCGCTTGCACGAAGCCACCAAGCGCCTCCTCGATGGCCTCGCCGAACGACGGCGGCGTGGGATACTCACGCACCTCGAACTCATCGAGGCTCAAGCTCTTTGCAAGCCCGCCGATGGCCTGATCGATGCCGCCGATCTCATCGGCCATGCCCAGTCCGATCGCGTTGTCGCCCGTGAAGAGGCGGCCCTCGGCGGTCTTGCCGAGATCGATCCCCTTTCGTCCCGCGGCGACGCGGCTGGTGAAAAGGTCGTAGGTCTGCGTCATCTTCGCGCGGACCTCGGCCTTCTGCGCATCGTCCCAGCCCGAGGCAGAGCCGAACATGGCACCGCGCGGGCCTCGGCTGCGCGTCACGACCTTCACCTGTCCCATCTCGTACAGGCCCTCCATGCTGATCTTGCCGCCGACGACGCCGATGGAGCCCACGATGCTCGAAGGATTCACGTAGATGCGATCGCCCGCGACGGCGATGTAGTAGCCACCGCTCGCGGCCATCGAGCCCACGCTCACCCATACCGGCTTGGTCTCCGCAAGACGCCGCACTCCCTGCCAGATCACCTCGCTCGCGGTGGCCGAACCGCCGGGTGAATCGATGCGCAGCACCACGCCCTTGATCATGTCTTCCTTGCGAATCTCTTCGAGTGCCTTGCGGATCGTGCGACTTCCGACCGAGCCACCGCCGCCCATGATCCCGCCGCTGGTCGAGTCACCGTCGACGATCGCGCCGTTGATGTGGACGACCGCGATGGTCTCCGAATCGACGGAGGTCTCCGGCGGCGTCGAGAGCTGCTGCAAGAGCGCGAAGGGGTTGGACATGTCCAGCTCGCTCTCGCCAGCATCAAGGAGATTGCGCGACCACAAGAGTGGCTCTGATCGCCCCGCTCCAACGGTCGCGGACAGCTCGGGGAGGTCGATGGCCTGATCGATCAGGCCCGCGGCGACCGCGTCGTTCGCATCGCCCATCCACAGCCGCTTCATCGCCTCATCGAGCCGCTCGCCCGTCATGCCGGGGCGCGAGAGGAGCGGCTCGCGAAGGTTCTCGTACATGCTGTCGAGCAACTGATTGATGTTGAGGTCCCACTGCGGGCTGGGGGCCGAGCGCGACATCATCTCGCTCGCGCCCTTGAAGTCGCCGACCTGAACAAAGTCCGCGCGAAGCCCGGCCCACGCGAGCGTGTCGGCGAGGAACATCTCTTCCATCAGCATCCCCGGCAACATCACGCCGGTGCCCTTCTGCGCCAGCACCTGATCCGCGAAGCTCGCGAGCACCAGATCCATCGTGCCGAACCCTTCGGAGAACACGAACGTGCGGCGCTCGCCCACGGAATCAAATCGCTTGATCGCCGCGCCGATCTCCTCGGCCTGCGTCAGCGAGAGCTCGGCGTCCTTGAGTCGCACCACCAGAACTTCGTAGCGATCATCGCCCGCCGCGTCGTCGATCGTTTCGATCACGCTCCGCACCGTGGGCTGGGGCTTGCCGAAGAGGACGCCCATCGGCGCGCCACGCTCGGGGAGCGCCCCTTCGATTTCAAGATACGCGACCTTGGCGCGACCCTCCTGCGCCTGGGCGGTATGCACCAGCCCGACCATCGCCACCGTTGTTCCGGCGAGCGCGCCAAACACGCTCATGCTGCTCATCACGCTCACCAAGCTACGTCCAGTTCCGTGCATCCGTACAAGTGACATGCCTGCTCCTTGCGGGCCGCGGCCCGCGCGTTACTCGAATTCACCGTCCCGCCAAACATCCATCCCGCTACTCGTATCCCAGCCGCTCCAGATCCTCTTCAGACAGCCCGAACTGGTGCCCGATCTCGTGGAGCAGCGTGATCCAGATCTCTTCATAGACGCGGTCGTCGGCCTCTTCTTGTGCCGCCGATGCGTCCCCGACTCCAGCCCACCCGCCCGCCTGGGCCACGATCCCGCCGCGAAAGAGGTAGATCGTGCTCGGCGGCTCGCCGCTGTTCTCAAGCGACACTTCGGTGAAGGCGTGGCCCGAGTGCAGTCCGCAGAGCTCGCTTGGATCCTCGATCGGATCTCCCTCAACGCCCTGCAACATCTCAGAACTCGGCACATCCTCCACCACCAGCGCCACTTCTTCCAGCAGGTCGCGCAGGGCCTGGGGAAGCTGCGCCAGAACTTCCTCAACCAACGCGTCGAATCGAGTTTGCTCCGTCTCCGTCAACGCTCGCTCCATCACCTCGGACCTACCCGCTCGTTCACCGCGTGCCAAGCCAATCACGACGACCTTCTACACCTCGCTTCGCTCAACGTTTCCCAGCAGTTTCGCCAGCGACAGTGGTGGCTGAAGGATCACGCCCCGAATCCGCCAGCAGTCCGTGACCACTCCCGCGAGACCAACGCCAAACAGCGTCCACGCCGCGGCGGTCACCATCTCGCCAATTGGCGTCACCAGATCGCCCCACGCTCGACCCTGCCACAACGCAACCGCCTGCAAGAGCTCACCCATCGCCGCAATCGCCACCACCACCGCCAGCACCCGCATCGTCTGCCGGTCTACCTGCCCCGTCCTAAGCAGGAACGATCGCGCCTGGAGAAGTCGAGCCACCGGCCTCAGCAGCACCACGACAAGGGCAATCAGCACCATCGCCAACAGCACCGTGTGCGGCTCATGGGCACGCGCCTGGACAGCCCGCCTCGCAACCAGTGCCAGCGGCACATACAGCCCCACGCCAGCCAGCGCCGCCAGCGACATCCCGCGGCGAATCCCACCGTGCGGCCACAGCAACGACGCCGCGGCTCCAATCCCAGACACAACCACCGATCCAACCACGAACCACCCCAGCCCCGCCAGCACTTCCCGCGGCATCCACGCACCCAGCAACACCTCAGACCGCATCGCCGACGCGCCCAGCACCCCCGCCAAAGCGCCAGCACTCCACGCCATCAGCCCCCACGCCGCCAGCCACGGCACACGGATCGGCCGCAGCTCATCCGCCAGCGGATCCACAACCAGCAGTAGCGTCGCCCTCACCGGCGTTGCGCACTCGGGGCAGACCGACCTGATCGAGAGCCCACGCAGGTCGTACGAACACCGCGCGCAGCGCAGCTCACCCGCGAGTTCAGTCGCGAGCCCCACTCGAGCCGCCAGTGGCGAGTCGAGAAATTCCCCTCCCTCCTCCGGGCCAGCGCCCGTGTTCTCCCGAGGCATCTGCAGAGCCTAGCCGCCCAACGCCGCGCCGGAACGAGCCTCACCACCCCTCATTCCTATACTCGCGGTCCCACGAATCTCCATTCGCCCTCAAAGGGCCGAGGCCAGACAGGATCCACTCCAGCATGTCCATCATGTCCAGCACTTCCAGCACGACCATCACGGCCGACTCGGGCGCGACCGATGCGATCAAACGGCTTCACGCCAGCATCAGCAAGGTCCTCTTCGGCAACAGCGCCGCCATCGACCGCGTCCTCTGCTGCCTGCTCGCGCGTGGCCACCTGCTCATCGAGGACGTGCCGGGCGTGGGCAAGACCGTGCTCGCCACCGCGCTCGCGCGTTCACTCGACTGCACCTTCTCGCGCGTGCAGCTCACGCCCGATCTTCTCCCCTCCGACATCTTGGGCGTCTCGGTCTACGACAAGTCCAGCGGCGGTTTCACGTTCCAGAAAGGGCCGGTGTTTGCCAACATATTCCTCGCAGATGAGATCAACCGCACCCCGCCCCGTACGCAGTCCGCACTCCTTGAAGCCATGAACGAGGCGACCGTCTCGGTCGATGGCAAAGTCCTGGTGCTCGACCCACCGTTCATGGTCATCGCGACGCAGAATCCCTTCGACTTCGAAGGAACGTACCAACTGCCGGAGAACCAGCTCGACCGTTTCCTCATGCGCATCAGCCTCGGCTATCCCAGCCCTGCCGAGGAATCTCGCGTCCTTGAACAGCGTCCAGCCAGCAGCCCGCTCCACACCCTCTCGCCGGTCCTCTCCAAGAGCGAGATCATCGGGCTGCAGGCGCGCGTCGATGCGGTGCGTGTGGATCCTGTGCTGCGTGACTTCATCGTCTCGATCGCGACCGCCACGCGCCGCCACAACGCGCTCGTCCACGGCCTCTCGCCGCGCGGCTCGCTCGCGCTCGCGCAGGTCGCTCGGGCCCGCGCTCTCATGCTTGGCCGCGACTATGTCATCCCCGACGACATCTCAACCAGCGTCGGCCCCGTCTGTGCGCATCGCGTCATCGCCAAGAGCGGCTCCACCGACACGTCCTCGCTCCTCCGCGAGATCATGCAGTCCATTCCAAGCCCCGCCTGATCTCTTCTTCCAAAGGACAGCCCCATGCCCCGCCTCGTCAAGCTCTCCGGCAACGGACCCATCAAGATCGACCCCAACCTCGCCGAGGGCGCCACGCCATCCGCGCCAAACGTGCGTCCCTGGCCGCGCGACGATCAAGGCAATCTCAAGGTCCTCTCCATCTGCACCTGCGGCATGTCTCTCCGATTCCCCTTCTGCGACGGATCGCACAAAGTGTGCAAGGACGAGGACGCCGCGATGCTCTACAGCTATGAAGCGGGCACGCGCGTACCAATCGGCCCGCATCCAACGCCGCCCGCTGCTTCCTGAAACTCCGCACGACCCCCACGATGCCTTGATGCCGCGTGCCTCTTTGCCCGCTTACGCCTCAACCAGCAGACTCGCGAGCGCTTCAATCGGATGCACCGACTCGCGCGAGGCGCCGTCATGGATCTGGTGGCGGCAGCTCGTCCCCGTCGCGACAACCACATCATCCGCCGCGGCAGCGCGGGCCGCAGGCAGCACCGACAACTCCCCGATCCGCATCGAGAGGTCGTAGCGCTCACGCGAATACCCAAACGATCCCGCCATACCGCAGCAGCCGCTGTCGAGCACGTCAAGCCGCTCACCTACCACACGCCGCAGCACCGCCGCGCTACTCTCAACTCCCCAGAGCGCCTTCTGGTGGCAGTGCCCATGCAGCACCACGCGACCCCGCGGCGTCACAAACGCTGGCCGACGCGGATGCTTCTCCCACCGTGATTCAAGAAACTGCTCGGACAGCATCGCCTTTGCCGCCACAGCGCGCCTCACCGCCAGCGGCGTGCGCAGCTTCAGTTGCAACCAGTCGTCCTTGATCGCGGACAAGCACGAAGGCTCGGCAACCAGGATCGCAGTCACGCCGCGATCAGCCGCGATGGGTGCCAGTCGCTCCAGCGTCGAATCGATCTCGTCAATGGCCCGCGGCAGCAACCCCATCGAGATTTTCGCGCGTCCGCAGCACCCCGTGTCCGCCAAACCGACGTGATATCCAAACGCGCCAAGCACACGCCGCGTCGCGAGGCCGATCCCCGGCTCATTGAACATCGTGAAGCAATCGCCAAAGAGCGCCACGCGAGGTGCATCAACACCCACGCCGCCATCGCGCTCCCCCTCCCAAAGCCGCGCAAGCGACCGCGAGAACCGAGGCAGCGAACGCCGCACGTCCACACCGAGCACGCCCCCCACCGCCGCCCGCGCCCACGCCTGCTGGTTCACCCAGTTTGCAAGCTCGGGCATCAGGCTTCCGAGCCGGTTCAGCAGCCGAATCTCGCCCATGATCCGGGCCGCCAGCGGCGCGCCGCTCTGCTTGTACCGCTGCGCCGTGTACTCCGCCTTCAGTCGCGAGATATCAACGTTGCTCGGACACTCCGTCTTGCACGCCTTGCACGAGAGGCACAGGTCCAGCGTCCGGATCGTCTCCGCATCGTTCCAGTCTGCGGCCAACTCGCCCACACCATCCCGGCCTTCGCTCAACTGCCCCGTGATCGCAAGCCGCAGCGCGTTGCCTCGCCCGCGCGTGCTGTGCCGCTCGTCAAGCGTCGCCATGTACGAGGGGCACATCGTCCCGCCTTGCTTCTTGCGGCAGACGCCCGAGCCGTTGCACATCTCTACCGCCGCGTCCAGGCCGTGCTGGTCCTCGTAAGAGAAGTACGTCTCAATCGAACCGTTCACCCCGACCTCTCGCCCCACAGGCTTCACTCGCAGCGACTCGGTGATGCTCTCAACCGGCCGAGGCCGATCACCGCCGAGATCGACGATATTGCCCGGATTCAGCAGGTTCCGCGGGTCAAAGATCCGCTTGATCTCCGCGAAGGCCGCCATCAACTCCGGCCCGTAGTAGTCCATGAGGAACGGCGTGCGCACGCGCCCGTCGCCATGCTCGCCCGACATCACGCCGCCGTGCTTCCTCGCAAGGGCCGCGGCCTTCTCCGCGATTGACCGCATCGTCGCGCGGTCCGCCTCGGTGTGAATGTCAATCAGCGGCCTGATGTGCAGCACGCCCACGCTCGCGTGCGCGTAGTACGCCGCGATCGTGCCGTGGTCGGCCACCATCGCGCGAAACTCCTTGACGAACGCCGCGAGATGCTCCACCGGCACCGCGTTGTCCTCAACAAACGTGATGGGCTTGCGCGAACCCGGAATGCCGTGCAGCAGCGGCTCGCCAGCCTTCCTGAGCTTCCAGGCCTTCATCTGCGCGGACCCGCTCGTGTGCACCTGCATCGCAACACCCGGCACCGCGAGCCGCAGCGCCTCAGCACGCTCGCGCACCTCCGCCTCCGACGCGCCGAAGTACTCCACGTACAGCACGGCCTTGAGCGCTCGCCCATCCGCAGGCCGCGGCATCATCTCCGCGTACGACCGGTACTCCGCGTTCGCCAGCGCGAGCCCCACGATGGTGTCGTCCAGCAGCTCCACCGCCGTCGGATCCGTTCCAAGAATCGGCACCACCACGGCGATGGCCTCATCAAGATCCGAAAAACCAAGCGTCGCGAGCACCTTCGCCGCGGGCCGCGGATGCAGGCGCAGCGTCGCACCGAGCGTCACCGCCAGCGTCCCCTCGCTCCCGCACAGCAGCGGCGCGAGGTTGATCTCGCCCAGCACGCGCTCGTCGATGGGCCGTCTCTCCTCTGGCCCCGCCTTCCAACCCGCGGCCTCCATCTGATTCAGAATCACATCGAGCTGATACCCCGCGCTGCGCCGCAGCGTCCGCGGAAACCGCTCACGGATGAGCGCCGCATGGCGCGCGACAACATCCGCGACACGCCGCGTGATCTCCATCACCCGCGCATCGCGAACTGCCGCGCCGAGCCCAAACTCAACAGCCGTCCCATCCGCAAGGCACGCGCAAATGGCCTCCACATTCTCGCTCGTGCGCCGGTATCGAATCGACCTCGCCCCCGCGGCGTTGTTGCCGATGCAGCCGCCGATGTTGGCAACGCGCGATGTTGCCGGATCGGGCGCAAAGAAGAGGCCCGCCGAAGCAATCGCGTCGTTGAGATCATCCACCGTGATGCCCGGCTCGACATGCGCCGCGCGAGTCGCAGCCGACACCCACTCCAGCCTGCGGCAGTTCACAGAAAGATCAATCACCACCGCGTCGTTTGTGCACTGCCCAGCCAGGCTCGTCCCGCCGCCCCGTGCCAGCATCGGAAGCCCAAGCCGCGCACAGGCCCGCACCGCCTCGATGGCGTCCGGCACATCGCGCGGGATCACCACTGCCAGCGGCTCAACCTGATAGAGCGAAGCGTCGGTGGCGTAGAGCATGCGATCATGCCGCGAAAGCCGCACCTCGCCGTCCACCACGCCCATAAGTAGCCGAGCCCGCTCCGCCATCGCAGCGGCCCGGCCACTCTCACCAATCAACTGCGGAAGCGGCACCGTCGTCATCGAGCGGACTGTATCGGCGCCAATCACGAACACGGCGTTACAACACGGACCCAGCGGATGTCACGGCGGCAGGGAAATGGCCGAAGGTGCAAATGGTCAAATGGCCAAAGCGCCAGGTGGGGATCTTCGAGTGGTCAATGCCACTCCCCTCCGACGACCTCGCGGACTGCACACGTCTCCCCGTTTCGGGACTTCTCTTTCGCTTTAACTTTTCGCTTTTCGCTTTCTCGCTTTTCGGTTTCTTCTGCCCCTATTGCCTGCCCCGTCACGCCTTCGTCACAACGCATCCCAAGCCCCGGAACCCGGTACATTGTGCTGCGTCCCACATGGGGACTCGCTCAAACGCCCCAGGAGACTCTTCATGCACGTCCGCGCCGCCTGCCTCATCATCGCCACCATCGCCGGCTCAACCCTCACACTGCTGCCATCGACCTCCCTCGCCCAGCCTGCACCCCAGCTCGCGAGCAAGCCGGCCCAGCCCGCACCCAACACCGAAACGCTTCCCATCAAGCGGATCACGCTCTACCGCTCCGGCGTCGGCTCCTTCGAACGGCGCGGCCTCGTCGACGGTGACGCCACCGTCCAGCTTCGCTTCGGCGCCGATCAGATCAACGACATCTTGAAGTCCATGATCGTCCTGGACCTCTCCGGCCAGGGCCGCGTCGGCGGCATCTCCTACGCCTCCAAGGAGCCACTCGCCCGGCGCCTGGCCTCCTTCGGCGTCAACATCGCCGATGAGCCCGCGCTCGGCACCATCCTCGGCCGCCTCCGCGGCTCCAAGGTCGCCATCGACTCCGACGAGGGTGCCATCTCCGGCACCATCCTCGGCGGCGAGACCCGCCCCGAAGCCTCTGGCAACGCTCATCAGCCCATTAGCGTCCCCTACCTCAACATCCTCACCGACACCGGCATCCGTTCCATCAATCTCACCAAGGCCCGCGCCGTCCGCCTCCTCGACGCTGGCCTGCGAGAGGAACTTGACAAGGCCCTAACCGCCCTCGCGGAGTATCGCCAGGACACGACCAAGACCGTCGATGTCTCCCTTGCCGGCGGCGCAAGCCGCGAGGTCGTGATCGCGTACGTGCAAGAGTCGCCAGTCTGGAAGACGAGCTACCGCCTTGTGCTGCCTGATGCCAAGCCCGGCGACACCAAGCCCAACGAAGCCAACAAGGAAAAGCTCGCCGACACCTTTACGGTACAAGGCTGGGCCATCGTCGAGAACACCACCGATGAAGATTGGAACGACGTCACGCTCTCACTCGTCGCGGGCCGCCCCGTCTCCTTCCGCATGGACCTGTATGAGCCGCTGTATGTGTATCGCCCGGAGATCCCGGTCCCGACCGTGCCGGGCGTGATGCCACGTGCGTATGAGGGTGGCATCGCGGATGCGGATGGAAACGTGGCAGAGCTCGCGTTGCGGAGTTCAGAACGAGAAGACGCGTGGGGTAGCTCCGCAGCCAAACGCATGGAGGCCGGCCGCCCCGGTGCCAGCGGCGCTCGCGGCACGCCCGGCTCCCTCGCGGCCCCGTCCCATGCGATGGACATGGCCCCCGGCGCGCCCCCCGTCACCAGCAGCAACATGAGCGACTACGGCGCCGCCGCGCAGGCTCGCGCCGTCGAAGCCGGCGAAGTCTTCCAGTTCGAGCTCCAGCATCCCGTCACCGTCGCGCGCCAGCGCTCCGCGATGCTCCCCATCCTCGCCGCGCCCATCGAAGGACGCCGCATCTCGATCTTCACCCCCAGCGACAACAACAAGCACCCCATGCGCGGCGTTGAACTCACCAACACCACCGGCAGCCAGCTCATGCCCGGACCCATCTCCGTCTTCGATGGCGGCGCCTACGCCGGTGATGCCCAGATCAACCACGTCCCTCTCGCCGACAAACGCCTCCTCGCGTACTCCGTCGATCTCAACGTCGTCGTCACCCCCAAGCAGAAGTATGAAGAGGAAGTCCGCAAGGTCCGCATCGTCCGTGGCCTCATCGAGTCCACCACGCTCCGGCGCAACTCAACGACCTACACCATCGAGAACAAGGACCAGAAGCGCACCCGCAGTGTGATCATCGAGCATCCGCGCATGCCCGGCTTCGATCTCGTCGCGCCCGCCGGCGGCGACAAGGCCGAGCGCACCGACAGCGCTCACAGGCTCGAGGTCGAGCTCGACGCCGCCAAGACCAGCAAGCTCACCACAGTGCAAGAGCGCACCGACGCCTCCTCAATCGCGCTCACGAGCATGAACCTCAACACGCTCATGACCTACGTCAAGAACGGCAGGGCCTCCGACGCGGTCCTCAAGGCCTTCCAGGAAGCCAGCCGGCGCCACGGCCTCATCATCGAGGCCACCCGCCGCATCGAGGAACTGGAGAAGGAACGCCGCACCATCAACGACGACCAAACCCGCGTCCGCGCCAACATGGGCTCAATCGACCGCGCCAGCGACCTCTACGCCAACTACATGAAGAAGCTCACCGAGCAAGAAACCCGCCTCGACCAGATCGTCAAGCTCATCGACGAGGGCCAGACCAGCCTCGCCCAGACCAG
This sequence comes from Phycisphaerales bacterium, assembly GCA_038323185.1. Classification (GTDB taxonomy): domain Bacteria; phylum Planctomycetota; class Phycisphaerae; order Phycisphaerales; family UBA1924; genus JBBASU01. The sequence continues at coordinate 17,694 of JBBQGR010000008.1, forward strand.
GAATGACTTCGAGAATTACCTCTCGACACTTAACGTCGAGTAACCCTCCCGGGTAGCCCGGCGGTCCCCGCCGGTCTTCGCCGTCACCCGCACAAAACCGCACCTCAGACTCGCGCGGGCGAGCTGAGTGGTGGCTCGCGCGCCGGGAACAGCTCAAGTAGACGCTTCTTCCGATACTCAAAGATCCCCGTCACATCCGGCCCCACCAGCCATCGCTGCGCCAGCGGCCCTCCCCAGTGCGAGTACTTCACGCGGTCCTTGCACAGCGTCCCGCCATCGCGCGCCTCGAACGTGTGCTCGTGCCGCCACAGGTGATACGGCCCCTTCAACTGCTCATCCACGAACCGCTTCCCCGGCTCCCAAGCGCTGATCAGCGTCCGCCAGCGCATCGGGAACCCGCGCAGCGAGATGCGATAGTCAATCAGCGTCCCCTTCCCCATCGGGATCGGCCTGGGCGTCAGGATCCGGAAATCCAGGATCGGCGGCGTGATCTCATTGAGATTGTGCGCGTCCGAGAAAAACCCAAACACCTCCTCGACAGGACGTGCCAGCCACACCTCAGTTTCGAGCACATGAACCTTGGGCATGCCGCCTCTTTCGCCGCGGCGTTGTCGCCCGATTCAGACCAGCCCCGACAGAGGCCGGCGCGACCGCGCCTCCCAGACATGCACCACCCCCACCGCCGCGATGCACCCGGTCATGTTGCAGACAAGGTCCCACCCCGTGTTCACGTACCCGCCCACGTTCGTGTTCGGGAAGATCAGCGTCCCCACAAACTCAATCACCTCGTTCATGCCCCCAAGCCCCATGCCGATCAGCCCCACCGCCAGCAAGAGCCCGAACCCAAGCGACGGCGGGATGACGTACGTCGCCCGCAGCCCCGCCCACGCCGCGAGCGTGCTCACAAAGAACCCATACGCGTGCACGACCTGATCGTACTTGGGCAGCCAGGGCGACACGCGCATGTTGTAGAGCGTCCGGTTCGTCTCGCCCGGGTCCAGGAACTTTGAGTCAATCGGGATCGTCCCGCCCGCCAGATGCACCGCCCCCCACACCGCAAGCCCAATCAGGATCCACCCCGGAATCAACACGCGCCGGTGCATCCACAGCACGCCAAGCACAAAGACCACAAGCCACAGCGAGTAGTAGA
>JBBQGR010000009.1:0-18696 GCA_038323185.1 Phycisphaerales bacterium
GGTTCACCAAGCACGGCGCACCAAGCATCCTCCCCGGCGGCCAGCCCTCCTTCGGCACCAAGCTCATGGGCGTCTCGGGGCACGTCAATCGCCCCGGATGCTATGAGTGCGAGCTCGGCATCCCGCTGCGCGTCCTCGTCGAGGAGCTCTGCGGCGGCATGCGCAATGGCAAGAAGTTCAAGGGCGCCATCGCTGGCGGCGTCAGCATGGGCATCCTCGGCACCGACCAGTACGATGCCGAGATGGACTTTGACATCGGCCGCAAGCACAACGTGCTGGGCCTGGGCACCGCCGGCCCCACCATCTTCGACGAAGACACCGACATGGTCGCCGTGGCGCGCAACATCGCCCGATTCTTCAAGCACGAATCCTGCGGCCAGTGCACTCCATGCCGCGAGGGCTCGGGCTGGCTCTATCAGCTCATGGGCCGCATCGAAAAGGGCGACGCAAGGACCAAGGACCTGGACCTCGCCCTCGAAATCGCCACCAGCATGGGCAGCATGCCCGGGACCACAATCTGCGGCCTCGCGGACGGCAACAACTGGGCCATCCGAACCATCATGAACAAGTTCTGGCCCGAGTTCGAAAAGCGCGTGAAGCCGACATTCGTGCCGGTGAAGATGACGATCGGAGCGAGCGCCAAGGAAGTCGTCGCAGCGCGGTAATAATCCAACCGAGCCTCATGCGCAAGCGTCGCGGGCCTCGCTTCCACCCGCCCCCTACTCCAAATACCCATCTATCCCCAGCCGCCGCACGATCATCGGCGCTTGCGACAGCATCGGACCCGCGTCCGCGCCCGCTTCTGTTGCCATCGTCTCGACGATCTCGCGCAGCGTGGACTGCCCATCGAATCGCACGAGCAGGTCCATGAGTCCGCCCTGCAAGCGGATCGGGAACTGGTACCCCTGCGTCTGGCGAAGCAGCGAGCCCGTCACGTGCCATCCCTCGCCCAGCGCGGCGTGCAGCGTCTGCTCCAGCTCATGATCTGGCGCGAGCCGAGGCCGCGTCTCGAGCAGCACCGCCCCATCCCCGCCATTCTCCGCCGCGCGCTCGAGCACCGTCTGCCAACGCATGATGCGCTCGACCTGCTGTCCCGATCGCTCGCCCGCGAAGCGCCCCTCATCCAGCACGTCCGCGCGGAACCAGTTGGGCGTGCCGCCCGCGGCCGCGCTTCTCTTCCTCAGATAGATCATGCCCAGTGAGATGCCGCCGATGCCGAGCCGCGCGTAGTACTCGATCCAGCGATCAATCCCCTGCGTCGGCCCGCTCGCATGATCATCCGAGTATCCGATCTCGCGGATCCAGCGCGAGGCGTATCCCTCCGGCGAGTCGGTGCGCAGCCGCTGCACGAGCACATCAACCCCGAGCCCATCAAGCCAGGCGCGAGGCCGCTCGCGCCACGACGACGCATCGGGATGGTGCCAGTTGCAGAAGACGCACGCATAGCCACCCTCTTCAAGCCACGCCGGCGCGCCGCGCAGCACTGCCTCCACGATCTCATCACCCTCGAACGCCGCGCCGTCGCCCGCCTCTTTCGCTCCGACCCCACCCACGCTCACAAGGCCGTGCGGCGGCGCAATCATGAACGGCGGATTTGAAACGATGAGCCCAAACTTCTCCCCCTCACGCAGCGGCTCATAAAGCCCGCCCTCGCGCAGCTCGATGCGCCCCGCGCGGGCGAGCATCCCCGCGTTCATCGAGCAGGACCACGCCGCGAGCCGAAGCGCTCGCCCGCTCACGTCCGTCGCCACCACGCGCCCCGAGTGGCGCGACGCCAGCAGCGCCTGAAAACCCTGCCCAGTCCCAAGATCAAGCGCGGCACCCACCGGCCGCCGCACGCTCCGGATCGCCAGCGACCGCGTCGCGAGCGCGACTCCCAGCACATGATCATCCGCCAGCTCACCGCCAAGCACATCGGGCGCAAAGTCTCGCGCGAGGTAGTAGCGATCACCACCTTCATTCACGCATTGGATCGCGCACGAGGCGCGAACGCTATCTACCACGCCAGCCTCATCAGGGATGAGCAGCCCAATCTCCATCAGCCGCGCGATGCGTTCATCTGATCCCAGCAGCCCCGCCGCGGCATGACGCGAGATCGCGCGAGCAAGCAGGAACAACCGCAGCGCCGACGACGCCGCGCCATCATCCTCCGTCGCTTCAACCGCGGCACGCAAGTTCACCACACGGCCGGAAGACGCAACACCAGGCAACTGCGTGATCGCCTCGCTCACATACGCGGCGTTGCCAAGCACGTCCGCGAGCCAGGCGATCTCAGCACGCCCAGGCCCAGACGCACCCTCATTCCGCGCGATGTTCTTCGAGTCACTCATGGCGGAGGCTACGCGATTGGAGATCTCTTCGCTCGCCTCGCGCCGCGACCACCTCGATCAACCCTCGCTCCATCAGATCGCGCAGCACCGCAACAGGCGGCTCACCCGACACATCCGCGCTGACCACCGCCAGCACTTCAGCCCCGCGCCGCGAAGGCGAGGCACGCTCAAATGTCGTCGGATTCGAGATAGGAATAAGGCGCGAGAACCTCCGCGTGGCTCTTGCCACTGGCGAGAAGGCCAATGACTGTCCCCACCGTCACGCGCATGCCGCCAGGACACGGCTTGCCGCCCATGACCTGCGCGTCGACCGTGATTCGCGGAAGTTGCTCAATCATGGCTCAAATAGACACGCTTTCCCAGCCAACTCCCGTCCAAACACGCATAGAAAACAACGAGTTAAGCGCTCAGTCGCTGGCTGCTGAGGCGGATGCCGCGAGCAAATCGGGACATGCTCGCTTCAAACGCGGGAAGCACATCAGGCTCAGCATTGATCACGCAACGACGACTGTTGAATGCCTCGGGAAACTCGTCTAGCACCGACATCACAAAGCAATTCGCGAATGACGGGGTCACACGAGTCACCAACCGAGCGTCAATCTCCACAGACTGATCGCGCCGCAGGTACTCAAGCACGCTCAGCGCGAGATCGTACCCGCTCGTTGCGGAGTTCAAGACGTCAGACTGTGGGATCGAAACGACGGTCACGATGATTCTCCCAAAGGGGCTCTCAACCTACGCATTATCGACAAGGAGTGTTCCGAAAGCAAGCCCTTATCTCTTGAAAAACCGTATGTTAACCAAACATCCTGCAAATCCCCCATGGAACTGGTGGGCTCTCGGCTCATTTCCGGACTCGAAGGTCAAATAGCTGCTCCCGCTGAGAATCGCCATCTCGCCGCCGCCGGACTCGCAGTACTGGCGGAGCTCAAAGAGCCCGACGCCGCTGTTAGGCTCTCCCCACCGGTTGGTCCCGACCGTGCCGGTAACACCCTCTGTCGTCGCCTGAAGAATGGCCGCGGCATCAGTGTGAATTGCGGCATGAGCTGGATTGGCGGTCAGGTGACCACGGATGGTCTGTCCTAGATCGACCACCGCAACTTCCATGCACTCTTTCCGAGGGAAGGCCTGACCCACCACGATGCAGCCGATCAACGAGTTTGCATGGGTCACGGCGTTGAGCACAACTTCATCCAGGTGCGTAGCAAGTGTACTGGCGACGCCGACGGAGAGTCCCAGCTCTCCCGAGAGAACGCGAACGACGTCGTCGGAGAAACTCGACGATGGCCGGCTCTCAAGCTGTCGTGCTACCACGTTTGTCGTACAGGACTGAAGACTCGGGGGATTCAGCATCGAAAACCACTGGGGGAGACCAATGCGGACAATGTGTTCCAAGCACTGCGGATTGGTGGGTAGCGTCAAAGGTATCTGGCGATCAGCCTTCGCTCCCATTGCGATAAGGCATGCGATCGAGTAGGGCTTGAGCATGACGCATTGCGACAGGTCGATCGACGACGGAACCGACACACCGTGGTTGGCGGTGGCCTTCAGAACATCCCACGCAAGCTTTTCTGCGGCAAAGTCGCCTTTATCGGCGGCAGAAACTTGGAACGCACTCATCCCAGCTTCTCACCCAGCAGCGCACCAACCTTGTCCAAGGAGACGCGCTCCTGCTGCCCGCTATCCCGGTCGCGCAGCGTCACGGTCTGGTTCGTCAGCGTGTCGCCATCGATGGTGATGCAGAAGGGGCAGCCCGCCTCGTCCATGCGCGCGTACCGCTTGCCGATGGACTGCTTCGCGTCCGTCTCGATGAAGCCCGTGCGGCCAAACTTCGCGAAGAGCTCGTCGTAGAGCTTCTCGGCGACCTCGGGCATGCCGTCCTTGTTCACCAGCGGGAAGACCGCCGCCTTGATCGGCGCGATGCGCGGATGGAACTTCATCAGCTCCGGGCTCGGACGCGACGCGTCCACCGTGTACGCCTCGCACAGCAGCGCGAGCACGCCGCGATCCAATCCCGCCGCGGGCTCGATGCAGTGCGGCAGATACTTCTCGCCGCGACGCGAGCCATTGGGCAGCAGGTCGCCGCGCTCCTGATCAAAGTACTCGAGCTTGGCCCCGCTGTGCTTCTGGTGCTGCGTCAGGTCATAGTTGCCGCGATGCGCAATTCCCTCAAGCTCGCCAAAGCCCGGCGCTGTGAACGGGAAACGATACTCCACGTCGCTGGTGCCGATGGAATAGTGCGAGAGCTCATCCTTCGCGTGTTCACGCAGGATGAGGTTGTCGCCCGCGAGGCCGATGCTCTGCCACCACTCCATGCGGTAGTCACGCCAGAACTGGTACCACGCCATCGAGTCATCAGGATGGCAGAAGAACTCAAGCTCGGCCTGCTCGAATTCACGCGAGCGGAAGATGTAGTTGCGGGGCGTCACCTCGTTGCGGAACGAAGTCCCTGTGTTGCCGATGCCGAAAGGAATCTTCACGCGCGTGGAGTCCACGACGTTCTTGAACTGAACGAAGATCCCCTGCGCGGTCTCGGGGCGGAGGTAGGCCTTATCGTCCTCGGTCGCCGTGGCACCGATGTAGGTCGAGAACATCAGATTGAACTGACGAGGTTCGGTAAGATGTCCACTCTTGCCCGAGAAGGGCGAGGGCATCGTCGCGAACCGCGCTTTGAGCGCGGCCATCGGCACCGCTACCACGACGGCGGCCAGTTCCTTCTTGTGCTGATCGTCGAACAGTGTCATGCCCCAGGCGGCGATCTTGGGCCGATCTGCTCCCGACCCACCGACGAAGCGAAGAGGCTTGAGCAACTTGTTCTTTGCGTCGCTCGAAAGCTGGTCGTACACCTCGCCAACATTGCCAACAAACGTCCGCACCGGCAAGAGCTGGTCCGCCAAAGCAGCGTCGACGATGTCGTAGTACGTCTCCGCGTTCGTCGAGGCGTGCGATTGCTCGCGCGTGTACACACCAATCAGATGATCCGCCCGGAAACGCCCCTTCGTCTCCTTGTCATCCACCATCGGGTCATTGAACCCGCCCACGTGCCCGCTCGCCTCCCACACCTTGGGGTGCTGAATGATCCGCGTCTCCACCGGCACGCAGCGCACGCGCTCAGGCTCCTTCCCCGCCGACGCCGGCCCCTTGCGCCCCCAGCACGGGTTCAGGATCATGTCCTGCCACCACGCTTCGCGCAGGTTCTTCTTCATCTGTGCGCCCAGCGGGCCATAGTCCCAGAAGCCGTTGATCCCGCCGTAGATGTCCGAGGCCTGGAAGATGAAGCCGCGGCGCTTGCATAGCGCCATGATCGCATCCATTGACTTGGGCGCGCCAGGATTCCCAGGCACGTTCGCGGGCAAATTCTCTGGCACATTCACATTGGGCGCATCAGACATGAGTCAGGCTCCGGCCGCGGCGTTGGCAACGTCGCGGACCGAGAGGGTAGGTACCAACCTCTTTCAGAGCCGTCGGCGCACGCCGACGGACGGTGCCACTTCCCTTACCAACCGTCGGCTCCGAAGAGCCCTCACCGGTTCAACCACCACAGCGCCCCGTTCAGCGCCGTCGCGAAACTCACCCACGCCAGATACGGCACCATCAGCCCCGCCGCCACCCGCGACAGCGGCCAGAAGAGTGCAATCGTCGCCGCGATCGCCATCCACAGCACCACGATCTCAACCAGCCCCGCCAGCGGCGACCGCATCGCAAAGAAGAGCCACGACCACAGCGCGTTCAGCACAAGCTGCACGCCAAACACCACCAGCGCCACCCGCGCCGCTGGCCTCACATCAGGAATCTCGCCCCCCGCCCTCACGCCACCACCACCCCCAAACGCCCGGCGCCACACCAGGAACGCCGCCACCGCCATCATCGCGTACAGCAGCGTCCACACCGGCCCAAACAGCCAGTCCGGCGGCGACCAGCTCGGCCGCTCCAGCGTCCGGTACCACGTCGTCACACTTCGCGAAGTCGCAATCCCCCCAACCCCCGCCGCAGCGAAGCAGACCACCACACACACCACGAACGCAACGCCAGAGCGAAGAGAACTAGTCATGCCATGGTCATAGGCCGAACCAACGCCCCCCGAACCCAAGCAAACGCACCTAATCGCCACGCACCCGCCCCGGTCCCCACCCTTCGCTGCCTAGCTCTATCGCTGCCTCGCTGCCTCGCTTTGCACTCTCCGCCTTTCGCTTTCCTAAGCCCCCGCCACTTCGCAATAGTCCGGCCGATCCCCCGCGTCCGCGTGCCTGAACGATCGCACGATCTCGCCGTTCCTCACAAGAAACGCCCCCGGCAACTGCAACCCATCTCCCTGAAGCGTCCCCACAAAGTGCCGGTCGAGGATGGCCGCCTTGAAGCCACGCACCCAAAGCCGCGGCCCAAACAACTGCGCCAGCGTCCCGCGCGACAGCTTAAACGCCTTGTACAGCGCCTTCCCCGGATCGCTCACGCGTGCCGCCTCGCCCATGTTGTACCGCGTGAAGTACGCCGCCGCCTTCTCATCACCCACCATGTGCACAAGGCAGATCCGCACGCCCGCGTTCTCAATCGTCGGCTTCGCGCGAGCCATGTCCGACAGCGCCTCGCGGCAGAACGTGCAGCCCAAGTGCCGCAGGAAGACCACCAGCACCGGCGACCGCTCCGACATCTCGAGAAGCGACACACCCTCGCTCGTCCGCGCCGCCGCCATCCCAGCACGTATGTCACGCACGCCCACCACACTCCCCGAACCGCCGCCGCTCGACATCAGCCTCGCGCGCCGATCAAACTCCGCTGCCTCCCACGCGCGCTTGAGCATGAGCCCAAACGGCACCCACCACACAAGGTCATTAGTCAGCAGCGTCACACCAAACCAAGGCGTCGGGATCGACCCCTGGATGAAATACGCATCGATGAACCCAATGGGCCCGAAGATCTTCCCAAGCAGCCCCACCAGCACGATCGGCCAGTGCCGCAGCGGATCGCGCGCCGCAAACCAGTACCCGATCCCATACACCCCCACGATCATCCCGATGCACTGCCACAGGAACATGTAGTTCGGCCGCGGGATCGCGAGCCAATCCCAGAACACATTCGGCAGCAGCACCGCAAACGCACCCCACGCGACGTTGTACACGCCCGCGATGAGCAGGACCGTGCCCATCCATGCCGGGGCCGCGGGCCGCGCGAGAACTGACATGCCGGACCCGGGTGCAATATCGCTCATGCTCGCCTTTCGTCGCACTCAGTCGCAAGGATTCGCATCTCGCGGCCTCGCACATCCACCCTCGGCTTGCGCCGACGACTCTGGCAGCAATTCAGGAAATCGTCAGCGTCGGCCGCATCTGCCCGCCCTTCATCGCCGCCAGCGCCACCTGCCCCTCAAGGTTCCGCACCAGCTCCTCAAAGCTCCTGGACAACTCCAGCCCCGCGCGATCCTTCCCCGTGAAGTTCGCAGTCGGGTCCCCCGAGTCGCTGTTCACGCGCAGGCTCGTCGTGATCGGCACGATCCCAAGGAACGGCACGTTCAACCGCTGCGCCATCATCTGCGCCCCGCCGCGCCCGAACAGGTCGTACACCTTCCCCGTATCGCCCGGCCCGTCACCCACGAAGTAGCTCATGTTCTCCACAACACCCAGCACCTCGATGCCAAGCTGCTGAAACATCTTCGCCGCGCGCACCGCATCATCCTGCGCCACCTTCTGCGGCGTGCACACCACCACCGCCCCCGTCAGTTGCAGCAGCTGCGCCATCGTCAGCGATACATCCCCCGTCCCCGGCGGCAGATCGATGATCAGGTAATCAAGCTCGCCCCACTGCGTCTGCTCCGTCAGTTGCTTGAAGGCCCCGTGCGCCATCGGCCCGCGCCAGATCAGCGGCCGATCCGCATCCACCAATTTCCCGATCGTCATGCACTTGATCCCGTGCACGCCAAACGGCTGCAAGCGCCCATCAAGCACCATCGCATCAAGCCCCGACAAGTTCAGCATCGTCGGCATGCTCGGCCCATAGATGTCTCCATCCAGCAGCCCCACCGCAAGCCCCTTGCGCGCCAGCCCCACCGCCAGATTCAGCGCAATCGTGCTCTTGCCCACGCCCCCCTTGCCCGCACCTACCGCCACCACATGCCTAACGCCAGGCAACACCGGCGCTCCACCCTGAGGAGTCGGCTGCCGCTCCGGACCAGCCTTCAGCCCACCAATCGGCACGTGCCCCGCATTGGGTACGTCCGCGGTCCCCGCCGACTTCTTCGGCATCGCCACGGTTCCACCCACCGCATTCATCCCGCCCCACCGCTTCGAGTGCACGACGCTCCCAAGGTCATTCACAAACTCAACGATGAACGAGTCCAATCGCCCGCCCGGCGCAAGCCCGATCGCCACACCGCGCGCCGCCTCCGCCACGGCGTCCATCTGAGCCGAGCCCGTCCCCGTCGCAAGCTGCAGCTTCATCGCCGCGTACGTGTCGCACGCGCTCGCCCACAGCACCCGCCCCGCTGGCCCAAGCGCCGCCCCATCCGGGCCCGCCAGCCGCCCAACCCCAGCAATCAACGCCTGCTTCGTCAGTGAAGGTGCCGACATCGCGCAATTCCCTTGCCCTTCCGGGCTGCCGGATCTTCCCGGCGGTCCATCCATTTCCCAAACCACATCCACCCAGAATCACGTCTTGGTCATGGCCTGATCACCACCTGCTCGCGGCCCAATCACGCCCCCGCAACTGTATCGATGCTCCTCGACCGCAAACAGCCCACAATCCAAGCGAAAACCCCCGCGATCCGCCGATCAAGATGGACGAGAACAAGCCCGGACCCGAATCGTACGTCTCTCCCCGGAGTGCCTCCCCTCATGTCCGCCGCCACACCTTCGCACGCCTCAACACCTCGCGAGCCCGGCCTCACCTTCGCGCGACTCGCCTCGTCGTACAACTTCCGCTACCAAGGCTCGCGCTCTGCGATCTTCACCGACCTCGTGGTCGAAGAGTGCGGCGGCGTCGCGCGCCCAAGCCGCGTTCTCGACATCGGCTGCGGCAAGGGAATCGAGCTCGACCTCGACCTTACGCGCCGCATCGCGCGCGCCTGCGATGAGCTCCACGGCATCGAGCCCGACACCGGCATCAAGCCCCCCGAGGGCGTCTTCACCACCTACGAGCACGCGCTTATGGAGACCAGCAAAGTCGCCCCCGCCTCGATCGATGTCGCCTACTCCTTCATGGTCATGGAGCACGTCCAGGATCCCGCCGCCTATATGAAGGCCGTTCATCGTGCCCTGAAGCCCGGCGGCTCCTACCTCTTCATGACCATCAACGCCAACCACTACTTCGCCCTCCTCGCCAGCAGCGCCCGCTCGATGCGCCTGGACGAGCTCGCCCTCCGCGTGATCCGCGGCAAGGCCGAGGTCGAAAGCTACCACTACCCAACCGCCTACAAAGTCAACAGCCCACGCACCATCGGCCGCGTCGCGCGCCATCTCGGATTTGAAGAACCCTCCTACGCCTTCATGGAGCAGCACGGCCCCACGCCCTACTTCCGCGGCCCACTCAAGCCCATCCTCTGGGCCATGAACGCCAAGCGCGCCGCCATCAAGAACCCCCGCGCCCTCCTCGAACTCATCTGCCGCGTCCGCAAGCCCGCCTAATCGCCGACGCGTGTTCCTCTGCCCCGGTTACCACAACACTTCGTGACGTGTGCCTTTGCTTCAAATCCTGAGGCCGAAGGCCTCATCGCCCATAGCCGGGCGGTGGAGAAGCGAGCCAAGCGAAGCGGCGACACCCCCGGACCCAGCGCCGCCCGCCCAAACCTTGCCTCGCTTTTCGCACTCCGACGGGCCGCTCGCAAACCCGCCGTCCCTGCGCGAAACCAAACACCGCACCCCACTCACCTGAACGGAACGTCCAGCGAGAATGAGAAGAGCCGCGTCTCGTCCGTCTCTTCCTTCATGAGCGGAATACCAAAGTCCACCGCCAGCGGCACCGGGCTCAGCTGCTCCACAAAGATGCGGAAGCCCACGCCCACCGACACGCGATACTTGTCACAGGCGATGTCGGTGTCCACCGTGCCCGTGTCGAGAAATCCGACCACCGACACGAGCTCGGTGAAGATCGGCTGCCGCACCTCGGCGCCAGCGAAGAAGCTGAACGTGCCGCCGACGGGATCGTCGGTGATGTTGCCGTCGCGATCAATGCCCACCGGCGAGACGGCGCGGAAGTCAAAGCCGCGGAAGTTCTGACCGCCCTGATACAGCCGCTCGAAGAACGGAACGTCCTCAGAATCCTGCGGGATCAGCCCCGCGCGGGTCGTGAGCTGCAGCGTGGTCTTGCGCCCCAGCACGTCCTCGGCAAGCCGCACGTACTGCGAGTAGCTTCCCTCGATCTTTGAGAAGGTAAAGTCGCCCGTGGTCTGCTCGACCTCGACGGAAGTCCGCGAGCCGCGGCTGGGGAAGGCCTGATCATCGATCGTCGCGCGAGAGAGTCGCACGCCGAAGTTGAAGAGCCGTGCGTCGTCCTCGAAGTCAAAGAACTCCGCTGGCGCGTCGTCGTCGATGCCGCTGAGGCTGACCTCCTGCACGCCGAAGGGAACATCAAACGTCCAGCGCGAGCCCAGCGTGGTTCCGATCGAGCCTCGCGCGCCGATGCGCTGCTCGTCGTACGAGCGGTAGACGCGCTTCCTGAACTCGATCGTTCCCGACCCGGAAATGTCAGTGTCGCCGAGCGCACGGTCCGTCAGGCTGATCGCATAGACCTGGCTCCGGTCGCCGGGGACGAGCTGCAGCGAGAGCGTCTGCGCCCCGCCGCGGAGCGCGTCGCCGGTGAAGAGCTCGCCGAATGTGTCGGGCGTGTCGGTGATGTCGAAGTTGCGTTGCGTGATCGAGATCGACGCGAAGAAGCCAGAGTCAGAGCCCGCGCCGCCGCCGATGTTGAACGAGCCCGTGTTGGTCTCTTCAACCTCTACGAGCACATCGCGGTACCCCGGATTGTTGGGATCCTCGGGCTGGATCGTGACCTTCGGGCCCGGGTTGTCGCCGCTGGGTGGCGCAAAGAGGTTGCTCCGGCGCAGGCGCCGCTCGGTCTCCTCGATCTCAGTTGAGTCCAGCGGCCGGTCGGGCTGGATCGTCACGAGCCGGCGCACGACATCGTCGCGCGTGTGATCGTTGCCGCGGATCGTCACAAGCCCGGTCTTGTACTGCCGCCCCTGCGAGATTCCAAGAAGCAGATCGACAACGGGCTCATCCTCACGCCGCAGCTCGCGTCGCGTCACGCGCGCATCGACAAAGCCGAGCACGCCGTACGCGTCCTTGATGGCCTTCTCGCTGGCACGCAGCTCCGATTCGCCGTAGACGCCGCCCGGCTTGACCTTGATCAGCCCCATGATCTGCGGCGTCGAAAAGACAGGACCGCCGCCGTCCTCATCGGTGATGATCACGCGCGCGCCGCCGAGCGTGTACGGGCGGCCCTCGTCGATCACGAACGTGACGATCGCCTCCTTGCCGTTGAGGCTCGGCGTCAGAACGTACTCAACGCGCACATCAAGGAAGCCGCGATTGCGATAGAACTGGACCACGCGCCCCACGTCGCCAGCGATCAGATCAATATCAACCGGGCCGGTCTCGAGGAACCAGGCCTCGCGCGTCTCGACCTCACCATCCAGCTGGTCGGAGCGGATCGAAGCGTTGCCCTCAAAGCGAATGTCCTTCACGCGCGTCCGCTCGCCCTCGCGGATCTTGAAGAGCACGATCCCGTCGCGGTCCATCTCTTCCTGATCGATCGTGACCAGCGCGTTGAAATACCCCTTCTCCCGGTACCTAGCCTCGATCCGCCGCGCGGCACGCTCGACCTGCTGCGGATCCACAGGTGTGCCAGTCAGCACGTCGATCTCGCGCGCCAGCTCCTGATCAGACATCAGCCTGTTGCCAACCACCTGCACGTCTGTCACCAGCGGCTGCACGCGCACCAGATATCGAAGCTCAATCGTCCCGTCGCCCAGATTCTGCACCTGGCTCTCAACCTGTCGAAACCGCCCGAGCCGGTTCAGCCGCGAGATGTCCGCCGACGCCAGCTCCGCCGAGAAGGGCATCCCCTCCGTCAATCGCAACTGGTTTCGTGCGAGTGTCTCAACCGCAGCATCCAGCGCGCGCGGCGCGGCCACCGGCTCCCCATCGGTCGCAGCGCCCGACACAACCACGAACACGATGCGTCGGATCGGCCGCCCCTCCGCCGCGTCCAACTGCGGATTGATCCCCACCGGCGGCGGCAACCTCTGCGCAAACACCGGCGCACCCACGGCTCCAACCGCAAACACCCAGGCCGCCATGATGATTCGTTGTGTCGACCCGCGCATGCGCCGTGTGTGCCCTTTACATGAAGAACCCGAAACTCAGGATCGCCATACTAACCAGCCCCCGAGCCCCACGCGCAAACGTGGGAGACCTCCTCCTACCAAACCCCTGATATCCCTCCAGATTCTGAATGTCACCCCGCCGCAACCTCATACCCAACAATCTCCAGCCCGAAATGCTCCAGCCCCGGCAGCGGACGCCTCGAATTGCTGATGAGGCGCAGCCGTGACAAGCCCAGTGCACGCAGGATCTGGCATCCGACGCCATACTCGCGCAGCGGCATGACCGCCGCGGCGAGGTTGGGATCATCCACCGACCCGCGCTTGCCGCGCGGGGCCTGCAGCAGTGATTCGAGATCGGCAAGGCCCAGTTCCTCTGCCGCTCCCCCAACTCCACCAACCCCCGGAACGCCGCCACTCGCAACCGCTCCCCCGGAAGTTCGAAGGTAGACGATGGCGCCGCGCCCCTCGCGCTGGATCATGCGCATGGAGTCGCGGAGCGTCTGGCCGCTGGGGGTGCCGTCGGTGCTGCTGGAGAGATCGCCAAAGACGTCGCCGAGCAAGTGGCGTCGGTGCATGCGCACCAGCGTCGGCGTGTCGCTGGGCGCGAGGCCCGCGCCGACATCGCCGACCGTCAGGACCAGGTGCGGCAGCGGATCGACCACGCTCTGGAAGAGATGCGCGCGGAACTCACCCTCGGGCGTCCTGAGCGGATGCCCACCTTGCGGGCTAAGGCGCGTGATCAGGCTCTCGCGCGAGAGGCGGTGCTGGATGATCTGCGCCACCGAGCACATCTTGATGCCGTGCTGATTGCAGAAGGTGACCAGGTCCGGCACACGCGCCATCTCGCCATCCTCGCGCATGATCTCGATGATGCACGCCGCTGGATGCAGCCCCGCGAGGCGGCAGAGATCAACCGAGCCCTCGGTCTGTCCGTTGCGCACGAGCACGCCGCCATCGCGCGAGCGCAGCGGATTAATGTGGCCGGGGCGCACGAAGTCATTAGCGTTGAAGCGCGGATCAACGGCCATCTGGATGCAGCGGGCGCGCTCCTTGGCCGAGACGCCCGTCGTGCCGCCGTGCTTTACATGCAGGTCGATCGAGACCGTGAAGGCCGTGCCGCGCGCCGTGGTGTTGACCGACGACTGCGGGTGCAGGCCAAGGCGATCGCAGTCCGCCTCCGTGAGCGAGAGGCAGAGATAGCCGAGCGCGTGACGCAGCATGAAGGTCACGGCCTCGGGCGTGGCAAACTGCGCGGGCAGCACAAGATCGCCCTCGTTCTCGCGGTCCTCATCATCGGTCAGGATCACCATGCGCCCGGCGCGAAGCTCGTCGAGGATCTCGGGGATTGGCGCGAATGGATTGGGCGAAGCGGGCATCGGCGATGGTAGTGCGTAACCGCCCGACGCGCGCGCGGCATCCAACCTCTCGCAGGCGGCAATGCCCGTCCGCTCAGCACCAACCCACCCCGCACCACACATCCGGCTCTCAACCCACAGGAGTGATACTCATGCACGTCCGCAGAAATTCCACAGCCCGCGCCAAGGAGCCCGTGCCCGTGGTGCGGAACATCAACCAGTGGAACCTGCCCGGCAAGGGCGAGAAACTCGCTATTGCTGGCTACGACCCCTTCTCTTACTTCCCCGAGGCCCGCGGCAAGCCGCAGAAGGGCAAATAGGAACTGACGCACGGGCACGAGGGCGTGACCTCTCGATTCGTCAGTGCGAAGAACCGCGACCTCTTCCACGCCAACGCTGGCAAGTACGAGCCCGCCGACATCATCGCGGCGGTCCAGCGCGTTTAGGCCGCGAAGTAGCATCCGCGGCGTTTCCCACAACCGCCAGTTCTCTCCTCGCCGCGCCCGCTGGCCTTCGGCGGGCGTTGTCGCGTTGGCGACAGGTTTCAAACTACACTTCCCCATGACTTCCGCCCCTCTTGCCTCCAGCGCTGCGACGAAGGTTCCTACCCGGCCACGCGCGTTCCAACGCTGCGTGAACGCGGCGTGCCGCGCCGAGTATCCGGTGGACCATGTGCTGATCTCGTGTCCCAACTGCCACGAGCTACTCGACGTGGCGTACGAGTGGCCGCGCGCTTCGATCCCGACGTTTGATCTCTTTGACCAGCGCTCGCTCACGCGCGGCACGCGCCACGCGGCGGGGAGCATGCACGCCACCGACTCGGCGCTGGACTTCAGCGGCGTGTGGCGCTTCCGCGATCTCTTCCCCTTCTTCCGCGATCCACGCCAGATCGTGACCATCGGCGAGGGTCGCACGAACTTGCAGCACGCAGAACCGCTGGGGCGCACGGTCGGGCTTGACACGGCCTCGGGCGGCGCGCTGTACCTGCAGTACGAGGGGTTCAATCCCAGCGGCAGCTTCAAGGACAACGGCATGAGCGCAGGCTTCACGCACGCGCGGATGGTGGGTGCGCGGCGCGTGGCGTGCGCGAGCACGGGTAACACGAGCGCGAGCCTGGCGATGTACGCGAGCCTCGCGGGCGTGCAGGCGTACGTCTTCATCGGTGATGGGCGCATCGCGTTTGGCAAGCTGAGCCAGGCGCTGGAGTATGGCGCCATCACGCTGCAGGTGGCGGGGGACTTTGACGCGTGCCTCGCGCGCGTGCGTGAGATCGCGGAGACGATGCCGCAGGCGGGCGTGTACCTGATGAACTCGGTCAACCCGTTCCGGCTCGAGGGGCAGAAGTCGATCATGCTGCGCGTGCTGGAGGGACTTGACTGGCAGGCTCCGGACTGGATCGTGGTGCCGGGCGGCAACCTTGGCAACTGCTCGGCGTTTGCGAAGGTGTTTCTCGAGCTGCACGCGCTGGGGCTGATCAACAAGATTCCGCGGCTGGCGGTGATCCAGGCGAAGGGCTCGCGCACGCTGGACCGGATCGTGAACGATCTTGGTGTGTCGTGGACGCCGCGCCATGAGCTGGCGTCGTTGCGCACCAGCGGGCCGGTCGTAGCGCCGGACCTCTCGGGCACGTATGACATCGCGCGCGTGAAGGCCGAGTACGCGCGCATGGACGCGGCGAACGAGCGCGCAAAGACTGTCGCGACGGCAATTGAGATCAATCGTCCGGTCAATCTCTCGAAGGCGCTGCGGGCACTGCACGCGATGAACGGCGTGGTGCGCAGCGTTGACGACCACTGCATCATCGAGCACAAGGCGCTGGTGGGCCGCATGGGATTTGGCTGCGAGCCCGCGTCCGCGGCGTCGGTTGCTGGCGCGCGCGTGCTCATCAAGGAGGGCGTGATCAGGCCCCACGAGACGGTCGCGTGCATCCTGACCGGGCACGTGCTGAAGGATCCCGATTGCACGGTGGAATACCACACGGGCGTTTCGAGCAAGAGCGGGAAGAGCGCGCGGGTGCCCGGTGCGCCGCGCGGCGACGTGCACATTCCGCTGGGTTGCCTGGCGAACCGGCCGATCCCAGTCATCGATGATCTGCACGCGATCTTGCGGGCGATGGGCATTGACGCGGGGTGAGTTGGTTGCAATGAGACTGCTTTGAGCCTCGTCAATGAAGAACGGATCTGATCAGACGTCATCGTGTCTGATCAGATCCGCTTTGTGCCTGTTTCATTCATGCTTGATCGCGACTGGTCAAGGCATTTTTGTGATGTCCGGCCGCGTCACTGTTCAAAGCTCGCAGAGGCCCTGGACGATGGCGCGGGCCAGGAGCTGCGCGTCGGTCAGGTCGGCGTTCTCGTCGAGGTTGAGGTCGCCGTCGAGCCAGTTGGGGTCGCGCTGGATGATGCCGACGAAGACCTGTGCCATCTGCTGGGCGTCCAGAAGATCGACGTTCTCGTCGCGGTTGTAGTCGTAGTTGCAGTAGCCGCAGATGACGCAGCCGTCGATGGTGAGGACGACGCTGTTGTTGAGGTACTGGACGCTTGCGTCGACTCCGAGCTGGGTTGGCTCGACGATGAGGCTGGAGAAGGTGCCCGTGCGTGCGGCGGTGCTGCTGAGGATGACGAACTGGTCGCCGGGGGTGATGATGTAGTTGGTGCCGATGACGACGCGGAGCGTGCCGTTGAGGGCCGCGGGGCCGGTGACGCTGAGGATGTCGGCGTCGTTGGGTCCGGTGCCGTCGAGGTCGATGCGAAGTGTTGAGGTGGCGTTCTGGGTGAGTCCGCCCTCGATCGTGAGCGAGGGTGTGGGGTCGATAGTGCCACCGGTATGCGTGAGGATGCTGTCGACGAGACCGTCGCCTCGGAGGGTTCCGTTCTGGAGCTGGAAGTTGTCGCTCACCACCTGGAGCTCGCCATCGGCGACGATCGTGCCGCCGGACTGGACGAAGGTGCCCGCGCTGCGGTTGAAGAGCGTGCCTGCGTCGATCTGGATCGAACCGTTGGCGTGGGTGAAGGCTCCTGTGAAGGCGTTGATGCCGCCTGCGCCGGTCACGCGGATCTCACCCTCGTTGGTGAAGCCGGTCCCGTTGGTGCCGATGACGATGCCCGCGGAGAGATCAGAGAGGATGAGGCCGCGGTTGGTGATCGCGGTCTGGCCGAGGCCGAGCTGGGCAGAGCCGCGAACGGTGAGTGCGGGGCCAAAGGTGATGCTGCCCGCGCCGGTATCGGAATAGATGCGGTTTGCGGTCGTGTTCGTAGCGGTGAGGTTGCCGGGGCCGTTGAGGGTGAGGTTGCCTTGGACGACGATGTCGCAGTTGCCCGCGCCAGCTTGAGCCAGTTGCACGGTCCCCGCGATGGCGCTGGTGCCGCTAAAGCGCGTCTGGGAGACGGGCGTCAAGATCAGATCGCCCGAGGCAAGCGTGATGTCCTGCAAGATGGGGACGTTAGCGTCGACGACGAACGAGCCAGCGCCGGTATCGGCGAGCACGCCGCCCACGAGCGTACAGCCGTCGAGATCCACATTGCCGGTGCCGGTCACCTCAAGGCGGCCCTGCTGGTTCGTGACAAGATTGCGGATCTGGGTGAGGCCGGTGCCGGACTGGCGGATGGTTCCGTTGTTGTCGGTTCCGCCGCCGCCAGGCTGGATGGTCAGTGATCCTGATGTGTCGTTGTCAACGAGGCTGTTGAGGACCAGCGTGGTCTGGCCGAGGCCGAGCTGGCTAGCGCCGCGAAGGGGGAGGTTGAGCGTGATGGTGCCCCCGCCCGTCTCGGAGTAGATGCGGTTGCTAGCGCTGGTGCTGGTGCGGATCTCGCCGGTGCCGTTGAACGTGGTGATGCCGATACCGATCACGATGAGGTCGGAGTTTCCCGCGCCGGACTGGTTGAGGGTGAGGGATCCGTTGATGCTGATGGTGCCGCCTGTGCGTGCCTGCGACTGCGGGGCGATGCGCAGCTCGCCCTGGGAGAGCGTGAAGTTCTGGAGCAAGGGGGTGTTGGCGTTCGCGAGGAGAAAGCCGCTGCCGAAGCTTCGGAGCGTTCCGCCAGAGAGGATGCAGCCATCGAGATCGACGATGGAGCCAGCCTGGGCATCAACGAATCCGCCGGCGTTGTCGATTCCGCCGCGAAGGAAGAGCGTGCCAGCGTTGCGGGCTTCGAGCGTGCCGTTGTTGTCGGTGCCGACGCCAGCGTGGACGACCAGCGATGCGTTGTCGGCAGCGACGTTGGTGCCAGCAGCGAAGGTGAGCGTGGTCTGGGCAAACCCAATTTGCCCGCCGCCGCGGATGGTGCTCCCACCCGCGAGGGCGAAGGTGGCGGCGCCGGTTTCGGAATAGATGCGATTGTTGGTGCTCGGAGTCATCACGATCTGCGGCCCCGAGACCGTCGTCGTGTTTGAGCCGGTCACGATGAGATCGGAGTTTCCGGGCCCGGCCTGCTGCAGGCGGATCTCGCTGGCGAGCGTCCCTAACAGGGTGCCCCCGATTCTCAGCTGGTTGCTGGCGGGCACCTCGACAAAGGCGTTGTCGAAGGTGGCGTTGACGATCGTTCCGCCCAGGCTGCGGATCACGGAAGTCGCGCCGGTTGTCTGGAGGAGGCCGCCCGAGATGCTTCCTTCGAGCTGGAAGATCCCGCTGTTGATGGCGCGCACGGTTCCGGTGAGACTCGCGACGGTGATGTTGGTGGTGGCGTTTCGGGCAACGAAC
>JBBQGR010000010.1:0-18386 GCA_038323185.1 Phycisphaerales bacterium
GGTTCGGCCCATGGGCGCGGGCAGTCCCGAGCGTGGGTCCAGGATGTGGCCGCTGGGTGTGATGGTACCGTCTGGACTTGCGACGGTTCGACCACTTGGTGATGATACGGACATGGCCTCGTCATGGAGCGTGACATCGAGGCTGGCGGCTTCGCTGCTGGCGTCGTTCAAGCTGTCCTCTGTTGCGGAACCGTCCGCACGCTCAGCGCCTCCATCCAAGCGGACTTTCCAGCCGTTGCCGCCTTGGCCGGGGCCGATGGCGATGATGCTGCTTGTTCCGGCGTGGATGATCGCGTTGTTGATGCCCGCGCTGCGGAGAACTTCCACTGCGCGATCGAGGGCGAAGCCCTTGGCGACGCCGCCGAGATCCAGGCGAAGTGGGACGCCGCCGGTGGCGTGTATGGCGCGGCGGATCGGGTCCAGAACGATCTCGGCCATCGGCCGCGCAGCGTGCTCGCGCGGCAGCGATTCGCCCGCGATCCAGCGGTCCATCGCGTCGCCGAGGCGCACATCAAAGACGCCGCCGCAGCGCGAGCGAGCCTGCTCGCACATAGCGAGCAGGTCGAAGAGGTCCGGGTCGAGCGCGATGGGGTTGGAGGCGGTGCGGAGGTGTGCCTCGCGCGCGATGAACGCGACATCGCTGTCGCGTTCGAAGCGTGAGAGGCGGTTGTGCCACCACTTGATTTCTTCGAGGGCGGCCTCCCCCGCGGCCAGCAACTCCGGCTCGCGGGGACCGACCAGCACCAACTCAAAGCGCGTGCCCATCGCCGCAAGGGCGAGGCGGACGATCGCTCCGGGTGTGGCACATCCATCCAGGCCCAAGGTCACACCTTCCGGGCGGTCATGGTCTTGGGGTCGAACTCGAAGGCGGCGCCTTCCCAGATCGATCGCGTCGCGAGATCGACGATCGCGACGACCTTCGCGCCCTGATCGACGTCGCTGTCGGGCTGCTCGCGCGTGCGGATGACCTCGAGCCACTTGAGGCGGTGCATGTCCTGATCGTTGCCAATGTCGGCGCACTCGATGGTCTTCTCGTCGAACTCCTCGCTGTAGACGCGCTCGGGACGGACCACACAGTGGCGGCTGTTCAGATAGATGTTGCCCTTGTTGCCCTTGATCATGGTCTCAAGGCCGACCTCGTTGCAGGTCGAGCCCGCGACGATCATCTGGTGGCCGGTCTCGAACTGGATGGCGAGGTTGACCTGGTCATGGTTCTCCATGGCCTTGTCGACCATGTGAGAACCGACCGCGACGACACGCGTGGGCCAGCCCTGCTCGAGCGCCACGAGCATCGGGGTGATGACGTGGACCAGCAGGTCGCCCAGGATTCCCGTCGAGAAATCGCGATAGCGGCGCCAGCGGATGTAGATCTTGGGATCCCACTCGCGCAGGCCCATCGGCCCGCACCAGGCCGCCCAGTCGAGGTTCTTTCCGGGTGCCCACTCAGGGTCGAGGTCGTAGTAGTTCCATTCGCCAGCCTCCGTGGCGTTGCGGCCGTAGCTGGTCTGGCTCGAACACGGAACGCCGATGAGCCCCGAAGCGATGACCTTCCGGGCCTCGTGATACTTGGGAAGGTTGGTCATCTGCGTGCCGACCTGCAGACGCAGGTCCGGGTTGGCGCGAACAACCTCGCGCAGGCGGAGCGCCTCATCGAGGTGGAGCGTCATGGGCTTCTCAAGGTAGACGTCCTTGCCAGCGGTGATGGCGTCGATGGCCATCTGGGCGTGCCAGTGCTCGGGACTTGCGATCATCACGGCGTGGACGTCGTCGCGGGCGAGCAGTTCCTTGTAGTCGGCGTGCTTTTTACACTCAACGCCGCTTTGGCCCTCCACACACTTGGTGTGGGCGCGATCCATGAACTTCTGATTCACGTCGCAGACGCCGACGATCTCGACCTTTTCCTTGCCAGCCTTCGCGAGACTGATGAAGGCATCAACGTGGCCGGTTCCCATGCTGCCGGTGCCGATGACGGCCATGCGGATGGTCTGGTCGGGGGCGAGGGGGATGCGGGCCTTGGCCTTGGGGACGGGGCCGCCGGGCTTGATGCTCGAGCCCTTGGGGTCCTGCGATCGGGCCAGCGCGCCCGAGGCGAGGGCCGAAGCCATCAGCGTGCCAGCGGCGACGCTGAGGAAGCTACGCCGGGAACGCTCGGTCGAGGTGACGGCTGGCTGGTCGGGTGGGGTGGAATCGCTTCGAAACTGCTGCGAAGGGCTCGACATCACGTGGGCTCCCGGATGGTCTAGCGGACAGCTGAGGATCAAACGTCGGACGCTTCGCGTCCGCCAGAAGACGTTACCGTACCGACTTCGGGCCCGCCGCACAAGCGGGTAGTGAAACAGTTTCGTTATTGCACGTCGGTCCGTTACATTTAGCCCAGTGGAACCCTTAAGAGGAACGCCCAATGACCGCCTCTGTGAATCCCTCTACGCTCGCGCCCACCTCGCCTTCGACGCGTCCTGTCACGCTCTTTACTGGGCAGTGGGCGGACATGCCGCTGGAAACTCTGGCGGCGAAAGCGAAGTCCTGGGGCTATGACGGGCTTGAGCTTGCGTGCTGGGGCGACCACTTTGATGTCCAGCGCGCGCTTGCGGAGCCGGGGTACTGCCAAGGGCGGCACGACCTGCTGTCGCGGCATGGCCTAAAGGTCTGGGCGATCTCGAACCACCTTGTGGGCCAGTGCGTCTGTGATCTGATCGATGCGCGGCACAAGACCATCATTCCCGCGCGACTTTGGGGCGATGGGGAGGCCGAGGGTGTGCGGCAGCGGTGTGCGCAGGAGATGATCGACACCGCGAAGGCCGCCGCGAAGCTGGGGGTGGGCGTCGTCAATGGCTTCACGGGATCCTCGATCTGGCACAAGCTCTACTTCTTCCCCCCCACCACCGAGGCGGAGGTGGACGCGGGGTACGAGGACTTCGCCGATCGCTGGACACCGATCCTTAACGAGTTTGAGCGTGCGGGCGTGCAGTTTGCCCTTGAGGTCCACCCGACGGAGATCGCGTACGACTTCCACACGGCCGCCGCGGCACTTGACGCGATCAACGAGCACGAGGCCTTCGGCTTCAACTTTGACCCCTCGCACCTCTATTGGCAGATGCTCGATCCGATCAAGTTCCTTGACGGGTTCGGCGACCGCGTCTTTCACGTGCACATCAAGGATGCGGCGCGCGAGTTGGACGGGGTGAATGGCGTGCTCGGATCGCACGCGCCGTTTGGTGCGAGGTCGCGCGGGTGGGACTTCCGTTCGCCCGGACGCGGGCAGATCGACTTTGAAGGGATCCTGCGCCGGCTCAACGCGATCGGCTATGACGGGCCTCTGAGTGTTGAGTGGGAAGACTCGGCGATGGATCGTGAGCACGGGGCGCAGGAGGCTGCGGCGTTTGTGCGACGGCTACAGTTCAAGCCATCTTCGCGTGCGTTCGATGCTGCGTTCTCGGAGTGATCGAGGGTTGGGGTGTACGGACGGCGCGAGGCACCTTCACCTGCTCGATGCTCTGTGTGGCTTTAGACCGTGCCGTCGCAGAACGCGCTCCACGCCTGCCGCACGGCGTGCTCGATTGCTTCGGCCATTGAGGGTGCATCGAGGATGGGCGACGCCGCCATGCGAGCACGGATCGACTCGCGGTACGAGCGCATGCGTGGCTCGTTCGCCGCGAGACTCTCCGCGATGCTGACGTATGCCGCTTCATCGGCGGCGACCAGCTCGGGCAGGCCGATCGACGTCAGGAGTGACGCGCCGACGCGGGCACGATGCTGATCGCCCGCGAGCGTGACGACGGGAACTCCCATCCAGAGCGCCTCGCAGGTTGTGGTGGTTCCGTTGTATGGGTAGCTGTCAAGCGCGATGTCCACGCGCTCGTAGAGCGCGATGTGCTGCTGGCGATCGGGTTGGTAGGGAACGACATCGATGCGGGCCGCGTCGATGCCGCGGGTGGCCATGCGGGCGAGAATCTCTTCGACCACCGCGCCGGGCATGTCGAGGCTCTTGAGGAGCAGCCGCGAGCGCGGCACGCGAGAGAGGATGCTGGCCCAGAGATCGATCGTGCGCTCGCCGACCTTCTTGATGTGATTGAACGAGCCAAACGTTACGATGCCATCGCGGGTGTGCGGCGGCGGGGAGACCGCTGGCCAAGCGGGATCAGGTCTGAATGAGACGAAGCATCGCGGCAGGCGAATAAGCCGCTCGGTGCAGTGCGCTTCGGCACCGGGCGGATCTGTGATGGCATCGACGATGCGGAAGTCCATAGCGGGAAGTGCCGTTGTGTTTGGATACCCGAGGTAGGCAATCTGCACCGGGGCGACGCGCTGCGCGAGGAAGCGCATGTGGCTACGCGCGGTCCAGCCGCAGAGGTCGACCATGACATCGATCGTGTCACGATCAATCGCAGCGGCCATCTCCTCCGCGCGTGTGCCGGCGAAGTCATGGAATTCGCTCATGTTGCGGAAGCGCTGGGTCACTTCGTCCTGACCACGCGTGGTGGAGTAAAGGATCGGCGTGATGCGTGAACGGTCCATCGCGGCGAGCGGCCCTTCAAGAAAGTAGGCGCACGAATGGTGCTTGAAGTCGCACGACAGGAAGCCCACGCGCAGCGGGCGGTGCGGATCGCGATCTCGCGCGAACGATGCGGGCAATCGGCCCACCGGCGGGCACGCCGCGAGGGCCAGACGACGGTGCATCGCGAGGGAGGCTGATCCAGTGGCACCATCGGCGACGTTCATCGCGTAGACCGCGGCCTCGAGCAACAGCGAATCCTCACCCGCTTGTTGAAGCCCCCCCACCACAACCTCAACGCCCGCGCGCTGACGCAGAAGCGTCACGAGCGCCGTGGTCAGCACGCGATGAGCATCTGGGTGCTGAGGGTTGATCCGCACGGCCTCGCGGCAGACTTCGACCGCGCCCGCGGCGTCGCCAAGCTCGAGCAAGCACCGCGAAAGCCCGCCCGAAGCCAGGGGCTCGTGCGGCGCGTGAGCGATGCTCAGTTCAAACGCGGCCTTGGCCTCTTCGAATCGCCCCAGCTTCACGAGCGAGTCGCCCAGAAGGAACTGGAGCTCCCCATCACGAGGTCGAACCCGCGCGCCCCGCCCCAAGTGGAAGGCAGCGCCAGCGGCGTCTCCGGCGTCAATCAGCAGATGCCCAAGCATCTTCGCGCTCGCGACATCACCGGGCACGCGTGCAAGATGCGCCGAGAGCAAGACCGCAGCCTCGCCCGCTCGCGCAGACGCGACCAACGCCGAGGCCGACCGAATGACCTGTTCGGGGGTCGCCAGTGCCGAGCTCCAGAATGAAATGGCGTTGGCGCGGTGCCGGTGCCGCAATGAATACCAAGAGCGCGGCGTCAGATCCGCCGTAACACCGAACCGCAAAAATGGGCGCAACAGGACTCGAACCTGTGACCTCGGCTATGTGACAGCCGCGCTCTAGCCAACTGAGCTATGCGCCCCTGGGGAGACAAGTGTAGCGGCTTCGGCCGCGAGCGTCATCTTTGTTGGCTGCGGCGTTTGAAACCAGCTTGGGCGTGCTTGGGGCGATTGTCTTCCCGGGTTGCGCTCCGCCTTGGGCCTACTTCGGTTCTCTGTTTCGCAGCGCCACGACCGCGCTCCTGCCGTCTTGATGTGCGAAGGTCACGGTTCCTGCGTCGGCGTCGATCTGTGCAATCTGCCAGCCCGCGACCGGTAAGTCGCCGATGCGTCGCAGCTTCCCCTGCACCACGGCGATGGTCTCGCCCCTTGCGACCATGATCGATGTGACTGAAAATTCCGGCGGCGGCACTTCGACGGTTCCTCTCGACGGCGGCTCCGTCGGCCCCGTCGCGGCGGTGGCGCGAATCCATGGGAGTGTGGGCGTGAGATCCTGCGCGGATGCTGCGGTGCGGAGCTTGGCCTGATCGTTCATTGCGACCCGAGGCACCGAGGGAAGCGTTGCGACCTCCTCCGCGGCGTGCGCTACGGATGGACCAATGCTGCTAGTGCCGAGCATGAGCCTTGCGACAACGACGGTCGCGGCGGGCGAGAGCGCCAGCATCCATGCGAGCATCGTCCATGGTGCGCGTGGGCTCCGGCCCTGCGGTAGTGAGCCCGGCGCACCGTTTGAGAATCCATTGGAGTCGCCGCTGTTCTGGTGCATGGCCTGATTGATGCTTTGGTTCGGAGCTTGATTCATGGCTTGGCTCCCTTGGCCGCCTTTGGTTGGGGACTCTCCTCGGATAGATGGAGATGGATAATCTCGAGTGTGGCCCGAACGCGGCCTGTCACGCGGCCGGGCAGCGGTGCGATGCGGAAGGACGTGACCTTGCCCGCGCCGATCTTCGAATCGACGTCACAGATGAAGCCCGCGACCTGCTCGGCGGGGCCAACCACGTCGAGGCTGAACGCCGCGACGTCCGCGGTGCGTGCGTCGCGGCTGGGCTTGGCCGCCGCTCGCGAGGAGCCGGGTTCGAGCCGCTCGATGGTCACGTCACGCGTTGTGGCAAGGGACCGAAAAAGGCTGTACGACGAGGCCTCGTCGCTCGCGGTTCCCGCCCAGGATTCGAGGACCGCAAGTTCTCGCTCCGCCGCCGCTAGCACGGGTGTCGTATAAGCTGCGGCGGCGGCGAAGACGTTGGCCTCTACGAGATCTGCCTCGGCGCTCGCCAGCATCAATCGCTGGCCCGAGACCGCGGCGATCCGGGGCTTCTCGATCACATACCAGCCCGCGAACGCGAGGCCGCTGAGCACGAAGGCTCGTGCCACGTGCTTCTTGATGTCAACTAAGCGTGGACGCTGCGTCACTGTGAACCCTCCTCTGCATGCGCGCCGCGCGCGAGCGTCCAAGCTGATGCGCTGACCAGCCGCACCGCGACGGTGAACTGCTGATCACCGGCGTCGCCCGACCCATCCGATCGGCTCGAAACAACCTGCGCAGAGACGACCATGGGCGATTGGGCGAGCCTGCGGACAAAGTTCTCAAGCGCGTCCGTGCCCACCTCGCCCGCGCCGCGGTTGGGCCCGACATTGCCGCGCACGGTGAGCATGGCTGCTCCCGACTCATCGCTCGCAAAGCCGCCCGAGACTTCGGCCAGCTCCACGCCCTCACCTGCGGCGATCGCGATCGCGGCGAACCCGGCCTGCCAATCTGATCGCTTGCCGAGCGTATGTTCAAGTGTTGCACGTGTTGCGACAAGCTTTGTCACAGCCTCACGCGCTTCTTCCACCCGCTCGCGATACCCCGACACCTGGCTGATCTGAGGATCGAGCTCGACTGTTCTGGTCACGATCGTCCTCATCGACCGCTCGGTCATGGTCCAGGAGCCCACGAGCGCCACCACGCCGACCGCCGCACCGCAGACCGCGGCGGCCCTGAGATGGCGTCCGACGCGACGGGAATCCTCCGTCGGCGCGACGAATGATGGAAGCTGGTCCATCAGTTCCGACGCGTCCGAGAGTTCGCGGGCCTCGATGTTGACCGGCGCATCCTCGCCGGGCATGATCTCAACGCTTACCTCAAGGTGGCTCGCGAGCACCGCGGCGATTCCAGGGATCGCAGAACCCGGGCCGCAGAGGATCAGGTCCGCGCTCGCGGCCTCCTGCTCACCGAACCCGAATCGGAGCGTGTGCCGGATTTCCATGACGTAGCGCTGGATGACCGGCTGCATCAGCGGCATCACGGCATCGGACCCGAGGCGGATCGATGCGTCCATCATCTCGCCTCGCTTGGGGAAGCCCGCGGCGAAGAGGATCTCAGTCGCTCGCACTCGATCAAGCGACTCGCCCGACGTGAGCAGGCCTCGCGAGCCGCGCGAGAGCGCGTCCGATAGCGTGCCGAACCCAAAGTCGATCCCGCGTACGAAGGGCGTTTGCTCGATCTCGCGCCCGACGATGACGGTGCCCTCTTCTTCCAGGTAGATCACGGCGCAACGGCGCGATGTGGACTCGCGGCGTGCCGCGCGAACGGCGGCCATCAGCACGACGCTCCGCAGCGGCAACAGGCGGCCGGGAACAAGCCCAGTCCGGCGGATCCAGTGCGCCAGCGTCTCGCACGTCTCGTCGCGCTCGGCCATCGCCATCACGTGCGATCGCGGCGGTCTGCCGCCGTCCTCAAGGAGCGTCCGAACGTCGGTCTGCCAACCCTCACTCGCTCCAGACGGGAGCACCTCGCGCAGCGCGAGGCCCGCGGCCTGCAGCGCTGCCGATCCGCGCGCGGGAATGGTGTGCACGTCCGCCACGCCCGTTGGGGCCGCGAAGACGATGTCGGCTCGCGCTCCGGCGGGCACCCCGAGCCTTCCGAGCGCTCGTGAGAGCGCCTCGTCAAAGGGCCGCAGGTCCGAACTCCACGCGGCCTCCCAGGTCGAAGCGTCGAGCACCGAGTGCTCAACGCGCGCGATGCGCGAGCCAGCGCGTGTCGCGATACGCAGGCACGAGGGAGTCAGCGAGATGATGATCTGGTCCTGTCTGAACACGCGGCCTCCCATCCAGTATCCAATTCACGCCACAGCGACTCATCCCGAATCGGCCATCGCACGCCCGCCCTTTCGCCCCTCATGAAGATCGAGCAGAAGCACCGCTTCAGGGGGCCTCAACCGAGATGCGGATTCGACGCTGCCCCTCGCCGCTTGTCCCGATAATCACAAAGTCGCCCGGCTGGCCTGTCGGCGGCATCGAGACAAACGTCGCTCGAGAATTGCCCAGTGAGAGCTGGGCGCCTGCTCCCGGCAATTCCAATCGCGCCGCGCTGAGTCGGACAAGCACAAGCCCCGCACTCTCCGCCGCGTAGAAGGCTCGCGCGGTCTCCACACGCATCGCGCCGATCTGCGCTTCTTCGCTCGACGCGGCGATCGAACCCATCACCGCGAGGTGGATGATGGCGATCATGACCACGACCGCGAGCACGCCCACGCCGCGCCGAGTGGCGTGACGTAATCCTGTGCTTGCCCCACCAATGGCTACGTTCATCGCCCCACCAACCTGACGCGCGGCATCGCCACGCCCCGAAGCTCAAGCCCGTCCACATCGATCCCGATCAAGAAGCGATACGTCAGCCGCGGCGTGGCAACTACCGATGTGATCCCGTCCGCGCCGATGAACCCGAGCGTCAGACTCCGAACGCCCGACGCCAGCGGGGTCTCGCCCGCAGGCGTCACGAGCATGAGCGTGCCACCCCGCAGCACCAGCCCGCGCCCATCGGTGAAAGCAACCGAAGCAGCGGTCGCGCTCGCGATCCCCACCTCGCCCGCAGCAGTGCCCGCCGGCGCATCTCGCAGCAGCCGGATCGCCCGCTCCATCGCGTATCCCGCGCGCTCGGAGGCCCTGCGCACCGCGACCGACTCGGCGTACGCGTCGGTCGCGCCAGCCATGATCGGCAGCACCATCGCGCCGACGATCGACAGCACCACGATCGCGGCGACCATCTCAACCAGCGTCATCGCCCTGCGGCATGTTCTTGTAACTGCCATCATGGCGATGCCACCATGAACGGCACCGTGATGGTGAGTGCTGGCCCCTCGGCCGATGGATAATCGACGCGCACCGTAACGATGCGAAAGAGGTTCGCATCGAGATTGGCATTCACGCTGCCCGTCGCGTCCACCAGCGGCCCCACGACCACTCCGTGCGTTATTCCCCTGGATTCGTACAGGCCAGAGACCGGGGCGAGCCTCGACCGAAGCCCGGCCGCCGGAGCATCGATGTACGTGATCGAGTTGCCGAGCGCCGCGAACCCAAGGCCCGGCGCGTTGCTCACCGCGTCGGCCATGATGGTCTCGACGACGGCCGTCGCGAGCGTGGTGGCTCGGAGCGTCGCCACCGCGTCCGCGCGTCGTGCCGCGGCATCATTCATCCACATCAACGAAGGCGGCACGACAAGCGAGAGGACCACAACAACCGCAACGGCCTCGATCAGCGAGAAGGCTCGCGCTCGCGGGGCGGTTCGCCTTCGAACGTGCAGCGCCGAGCACGAAGTGGCTGGTGTCATCGGTCGATCCCCCCCGACTCCCTTCGGATCGTGATCGTGTACCCGCCCGAGAGAACGACAGTGCCATCACCCGTCCAGGCTGGCAGTCGCGCCCCGCCCGAGGTGCGCTCATGCGGCGTTCCATCAAAGTCAAACCAGATGACCTGCGTGCCGCTGGTTCCAGCGCCCGAGATAACGGACACGATCTCTGCACCCGGATAGAGCGCGGCGATCAAGGCTTCTGGTTCGACCTCGCCCATCACGCCCACCATCGCTGTGGGCGCCGCGCCAACGCTGGCGATCGTCATTGTGCGGGTGGTCTCGGCGGCCGGATTCAGCATTACGCCCACCGGCCGTCCCATCACCATCGCCTTAACGCGAGCGTTCGCGATGCGACGCTCGACCTCTTCCGCGGCACCAATGCGTCGAGTCTCATCGATCGTTCGCAGCGC
Organism: Phycisphaerales bacterium; assembly: GCA_038323185.1. Lineage (GTDB taxonomy): Bacteria > Planctomycetota > Phycisphaerae > Phycisphaerales > UBA1924 > JBBASU01. Next base: position 10,378 of record JBBQGR010000010.1, read on the forward strand.
AGGCGCGACCGCCATCGACATCAGACCCATCACGACGATCACGACCGACAACTCCAGCAGCGAGAAGCCGCGGGAGCCCGTGTGACAGAGATGACTGATCCGCCGCGACATCAACACTCCATCTCTACCGCAAACGCCCAGATCACAGCCCATTTGCCGTCTTGAAGCCGCCCGAGGCATCCGGCGTCGTTGTCAGCTCGCTGCTGTTGGCGTAGAAGATCGCAACCGGTGGCGAGGCCGCGTTGTCCACGTAATAGTTCCAGCCCGCGCCGGTCGGATTGAGTACGGCGCGTACCGCGGCTTGGCGGCTCGAAACGCTCTGGACATTCCTCAGGTTGTTGAAGGGATTCGCCGGGAACTCGCCCTGCACAACAAGCCCCTGCTGGGTCAGTTGCGCAAGCGTCGGGAATGGTGGCTGCCCGGTCAGGATCGCGCGAGTTCGATACCCGGAGATGGATGCACGCACACCCGAGGCCGCCCCGGACGTCGCCGCGGCTCGTGCGTCGTCGGTCACGCCGCCAAACTGCGGAACAATAACCGCCGCGAGCACGCCGATGATCACGACAACAACCATGACTTCAAGGAAGGAAAACGCGCGCCGAAGAAGCGGGTCAATCCCGCCGGGTGGGCTGCACTTTTCTGTGGTACCAAATCTCATCCATACCGTTTCGGCCGCGGGCACGGGGTGCCAAGCACCAGTTCACCAGAGATGTCGCAGTTCCAGCATTCCCCCCGTGAAGGTGGTGCCGAGTGTGCCGGTTGTGTGGTGTGAATGACGCGAACCACTGCGGCTAATCCAGTTCGGCAGGTCCGCGTGAAACGATGCACGCGTCACGGTTTTCAGCTGCCGTGAGCCTGCATCGTCCGCTCCTCGAAGGGTTGCACAACGACGAAGCCGTCACCCTCGAACTTCATCTGGAAGCTCTCGCCACTGCCGCGGCCCAGAAGGGTCTTGAACTGGATGTCCGTGCGGAACTCAGGCCTGAGGTTGCCCGACCACGCGACGGTCGCATTCGGATCCGTGAACACCGGCGAGCCGGGCCGGACTCTGAGCGCGAGCGGGTCGTAGTGCGTGGTGATGGCGATGAGGCCCTTGCCGGAGATGCCGACGTTGAAGAGTCCGCCCGCCGCGACTGCCGCCACACGGCGCAACATCTGAACCTCGTGGGTCAGACCATCCTGCATGGCGAGCAGGTCGTTGCCGTTGACGAAGATCGACTCGCCCGAGAGCGACAGGATCGTGACCTTCTTGCCCAAGTCTGCGAGGTAGAGCTGGCCCTGGCCTTTGGCCTTCGTGAGGCGGGCGCCCTCGCCGGTCACGGCCTTCTTCAGGAATTGGCCCAGACCCTGCTCGAGCACGCCCTCGCGCTCGAAGCCGATCTCGCCGCGGTACGCGACCATCGCGCCGGCCTTGATCCAGACCACACCGTTGAGGTTGACCTGAAGCAGTCGATCACGCTCAAGCTCAAAGAACCCGTGCTCGCGCGTCTGATCCTCGGCGGCGACAAGAAACTCTTCGATGGTCTTTGCGGGCATGACTGGTCTCACTCTGAGTGCGTGACCTGGGTGCGAGGTTGCTCGCTTACATCCTCTCGACGACCATCGCCACCGCGTTGCCGCCACCGAGGCAGAGCGCGACCACGCCACGCTTGCCGCCGGTGCGGGCGAGCTGGTGGAGCAGCGTCGTGAGGCACCGCGCGCCCGACCCGCCGATTGGGTGGCCGATCGCGATCGCGCCGCCGCACACGTTCACCTTCTCCTCAGGGATCTCGCCCTCCTTCATGTTCTGGAGGACCTGAGCCGCGAAGGCCTCATTGAGCTCGAAGAGATCGATGTCGCTCAGCTTCAGCCCGGCCTTGGCGACGACCGCCGGAACCGCCAGCGCCGGAGCGCGGAAGATGTCCTTGGGCGCAACGCCGCTGGTGTGATACGCCACGATCCTCGCGATGGGCTTGATGCCGAGCTGCTCGGCCTTGGCGAGGCTCGACACGGCGATCGCCGCGCCGCCATCGCTGATCTGGCTGGCGTTGCCAGCCGTCACAGTGCCATCCTTCTCGAAGGCGGCCCGGAGCTTGGCGAGCGACTCCATCGAGGAGTCGGCCCGCACGCCCTCATCAACGCTGAGGCCCGGCGAGCGTTTGTCCATGCACTGCTCGCCCGTCAGCGTCACGATCTCGCTCGCGAAGTGTCCGGCCTTCGTTGCTTCGGCGGCCTTTGTGTGCGAGCGAACCGACCAGCGATCCTGCGCCTCGCGCGTGATGTCGTACTTCTTTGCGATGTAGTCCGCGCTGTTGCCCATCAGGCACGCCTCAAAGGCGCAGCGCAGGCCGTCGTACTGCATGTGGTCCTCGAAGCTCGTCGGACCATACTTGGGCCCGCCCGCACCATCACGCACACGAGCGAAGTACGGCGCTGCCGTCATGTTCTCAAAGCCGCCAGCAATCGCGAGGCTTGAGTCGCCAGCCTTGATCGACTGGGCCGCCTGCATCACCGCCTGCAGGCCCGAGCCGCAGACCTTGTTCACCGTCACGCAGCTCTGGGTGTCGGGGATTCCTGCCTTCAGCGCCGCCTGACGAGCGGGGTTCTGGCCCAGACCCGCCTGCAGCACGCAGCCCATGATGACCTCATCCAGCCGACCCGCCATCGCTTCGGCCTTCACGCCGGGAAGGTCAGCGAGCAAGCCCTGGATCGCGTAGCTCCCAAGGAGCGGCGAATGAACCTTGGTCAGCGAGCCAAAGAACTTGCCAACCGGGGTCCGCTTGGCGCCAAGAATGACGGGAATCATGGAGTTTGTGCTCATAGTGGAAAGGGTAGCTCCCCACGCCCCCCTTGTCCGCACCCAGGTCGATGCGACAGGTCCCAAACGTCAACCAAAAAGATTTCCATTAAACGCAGAGAATGGGTTGCGAGATCGACAGGGAGCGGTTAATATCTTGTTGGAGCTCGGGCGTGCAACCGGGGTCCGGGTTGGAGACTCTTGGATCCAGGCGACATTCGTCGTTCTGGTAGTCGTACTGACTTCAGTCCTGCCATTCTTCTCGAGAACTCTCTTCTCACTCAATCGAACATTCGTTTCGGCAATCGCTCGCTCGTCGCTCTCCAACATCCGGGAGTCTTCCCGGTGCTGGGAGGCAACTCAAAGGAGGCGTGAATGCGCCACGCACGTTTTAGCCGTCTCGTACCCGCGTTCACGCTGATCGAGCTCTTGGTGGTCATCGCGATCATCGCGCTGCTCATCAGCCTGCTCCTTCCCAGCCTGGGCAAGGTCAAGGCCCTCGGCCGCCTCATCAAGGAGCAGGCCGCGGCCCAGCAGCAGCAGATCGCGAACGCGACCTACACCAACACCTATCGCGACAACCTGCTGATCGGTGCCCCCGCCTGGGATTGGGCCCACGGCGCGCACAACGAGACGTACGGCATGACGCCGCCGGACGTCTTCACCAAGGGCTTCTTCCTCGAAGGCTCGGTCTGCAAGATCTGGACCTGGCACTTCTGGGCCAACATGGACATGCCCCTGAACGTCATGCAGTTCGACAAGGCGACTTACGACAACTTCATGACCCGGCCCGTCGGCAGCACTGGCTTCGGGCGCTGGATCGCGCCCGGTGCCGCAGATCGCCAGACCGCCTTTGCCTTTCATCCCTCCTTTGGCTACAACGCGATCTTCATGGGTGGCGCGTACACCCACGGCGCGTTCCTCCGCACGAGCACCAACGGCACTGTTCCCGGCCCGAACCCGCGCAACCTCGGCGGCGGCTTCTACGTGAGCCGCGCTGATCAGATTCGCTATCCCTCCAACCTGCTCACCTTCGCTTCCTCTCGCGGCGGCGACGTCCGTGAAGGCTCTTGGTGGAACTGGGGCTCTGCAAACCCCGACAGCGGCACCATCCGCCCCGGCTACTGGCTGATTCGCGCCCCGCGTCCGCACCCCAACCAGCGCGGCTCAGTCGCCGTCGGCGGCGGCTGGAACGCCTCCAACACCTGGAACGCTCGCTCCATCCCGAGCTTCTGGGGCAACGTCGACTTCCGCCACGGCGGGAAGTCCGTGGCAGTCTTCTTTGACGGCCACGTTGAGCCCTCCAAGATCGAGGACCTCCGCGACATGCGCCGCTGGTCCAACTACGCCGACCGTCCCGACTGGAACTTCGTCGGGGGCCCATAACGCTCGATCAAGCGACCGTCAGATTCTTTCAAGACTTTAAATCAACCCCGGGCACCTCGCCCGGGGTTTTTGTTTGATCGCTTTGGGTTCATGCACCCACGATTGGCCCTCCCCACCACGACGCCGCCTCCGCTGCAACTCGGGCGGCGAATCGCCCAACAATCCAGCGGCCGCCGAGTTCCACCGATCCGCGCCTCACACGTGACCACAACGCCGCCCAACCTCGATCCACCCGCCGCCAGCGTTGCACCCGGCGAATGCGCCGCGCCCGGCCTGAGCTACCTGAGAATCGAGTACGGGCTTCTCTTCTTCGCACTTCCCGCGCTCTTCGCATGCCGCATCGTGGAGGTCCCCTTCTTCGCGCTGCTCGTTTCGGCCGCGGCGATCACGGGAACGCTTCTCCTCCGCGACCGATCCTTCGACCGACGCCAGCTCTGGAACACGGCGGGATGGCGCCGCGGCATCCTGGGCGTCCTCGGAATTTGGTCACTGGGCCTGCTTGTCCTCTCCGCAATCGTCCTGCTCCTGACGCCCCAGGACTTTCTGCGATTCCCACGCGAACGCACCGCTCTCTGGGCGCTCGTGATGGTCGCCTATCCAGTCCTCTCCGTATATCCGCAGAACATCATCTACAGGGCCTTCATCTTCCACCGCTACCGCGCGGTCTTCCGCTCACCGGAGTCCATGATCTGGGCCTCTGCGGTCGCGTTCTCGTTCGGACACATCATCTTCGACAACTGGGTCGCCCTCACGCTCACCCTCGCCGGTGGCCTGATCTTCGCACGCACCTATCAGAAGCATCGCTCCCTTGCGCTTGCGGCAACCGAGCACGCCCTCTATGGCCAAGCGATCTTCACCATCGGTCTAGGCTGGTACCTCGTCCATCGACTGGCACAAGGCACGTGATTGACCGCCCCGATTCGGTCGCACTTCCTGATGCGTGCTCCGCCCCCTACCCTCCGCCTTCACCCTTCCCGGAGCGCATCATGACCGAGTTCGTCACTCTTCCCAAGGACACCAACCAGGCCCGCGGCATCGCACAGTTTGCCATCGACTTCATGGCCTCCGGCAAGGCCAGCGGCGGCGCACGCGGCGAGCCCTCCAAGGCCGTTATCGCTCGCGCCAACCTCTTCCATACCGACGCCTGCATCTGCGGCATCTCCGCCATCGCGCTGGGCACCAACGCCCCCGTCCTGCTGCGGCACGAGGCACTGATGTACACCACGACCCCCTCGGGCGCGGGCAGCTTCAAGGGTGTTCCGTGGGCCAAGGGCTCCGTGCGCTCGGGCGTTGCTTTCTTTGGAAGTGCAACCGACGTGCACGTTGAGAAGGCCGTCGTTGCCAACTGCTCCGCAGTGCGCGAGTGGGACAGCAACGGCACCAACTTCGGCTACAACCCCGACTTCAACCAGACCGCTGGCGAGTTTGGGCACAACGATTTCTACGCCGTCCCCATGGCCGCGGCACAGCTTATGGGGCGCGATGGTAAATTCGCCCTTCGCGGCATGATCCTGCTCGATGAGATCCGAGGCCGCCTCGCCGAGGCCTTCAGCCTCAAGAGCTACAAGGTCGATCATGTCGTCCATGGCGGCATCGGTTCCGCCGCGACCTTCGGCGCGATGATGGGTGCGACAGTCGACCAGATCGAGAGCGCCATCGGCATGATGATCGCGCACTACATCCCCTTCCGCGCCATCCGCGCAGGCAAGCAGCTCTCTGATAGCAAGGGCGCTTCCGCCGCCATCACGACCGAGGCGGCGGTGCTGAGCGTGCAGCGAAGCATGATGGGGTTCATGGGGCCGCGCGACATCTTCCGCAATCCCGAGGCGATCTTCAGAATCTTCGAAGGCCCCGGGCAGATGTTCCAGAAGGTGGGTGCTTCCAGCGCCAACACCGAGAAGGCCGACGCGAGCCCGTTCGACCTGCGCCTCGCGCGCACCGGCGACGACTTCGCGATCATGGGCATGCACTTCAAGCTCGGCCTCTACGAGCACCAATCCGCCGGCGCACTGCAAGGCCTCATCAACCTCATCACCCGCGCCCCGCACCTCCTCGATTCCGCTTCTGGCGATCGCATCAGCAAGATCCTCGTCCGCGCGTACGAGCCCGCCTTCGGAATCATCGGCGACCCGGCGAAGCGCGACCCCAAGACGCGCCAGTCCGCCGATCACAGCATGCTCTTCCTCGTCTGCACCATGCTCCGCAAGGCGCTCCAGCTTCGGCAGGCCAGGAAGGGCGCGCCACTTGGCTGGAAGGAGCTCATGCTCACGCCGCACGACTTTGACGCGAGCGCACTGCACAACGACCTCACCCGCAGCCTGATGGCCAAGATGTCCTTCGAGCATGGCGGTGCCGACTACGACGCGAAGTATCCCGATGGCATCCCGACCTCGATGATGATCACCGACGACGCGGGCTCCGCGCACGACTCGGGCCTTGTGATGTACCCCGGCGGCCACGCGCGCAACAGCGCCGGGCCCGATGTCGTCGATCTCGAAGAGATCCTCGCGCACAAGTTCCAGACACTCGGCAAGCTCGCCGCGGAAGACCCGCGCCCGATCATCAAACGCCTCTCAAACCTCGAGAAGAAGTCCGCGAGCGAGATCGCAACCATCATGGACTTCCCGCTCCAAGTCCAGGGCAGGTTTAATTGATAATCCCTGATCATTCCTGATCATCCGAGCCCGCGAACGCAAGCTTCCGGGCCTTCGTTGTTCCCGCCCCCCACCACCCATGACCAACGACCCCACCAATGCGATCCGCTACCTCGCGGCCCGACTCGCATCGGCGCGGGAGGTGGCCGTCCTCACGGGAGCTGGCGTCTCTGCCGAGAGCGGGATCCGCACGTTCCGCGACGCCGCGGATGAGGCGACCCGCACGATGGCAGGGCTCTGGAAGGACTTTGATCCTGCCAAGCTCGCCACGCCCGAGGCTTTCGACGCCGATCCCGCGCTGGTGACACGCTGGTACGACCTGCGCCGGCGCGGCTGCCTCGCGGCGATTCCCAACGCGGGCCACGTGGCTCTCGCCGACATCCAGCGCCGCGTCGAGGCTGGCGTCGGGCGCTTCACGCTCCTCACTCAAAACCTCGACCGCCTGCACCATCGCGCCGGCAGCGCGGGCGTGGTCGAGTTGCACGGCTCCATCATCCAATGGCGCTGCACACTCACGGGCCAGAAGCTCACGCCCGACGCCGCAGAGTTCCCTGCGTTGCCCTGTCCATCGCCCTTTGATGCGCGCGGGCTGCTGCGTCCCGACGTTGTTTGGTTCGGCGAGATGCTTCCCGAGGCCGCGCTTGATGCTGCCGAAGCAGCGATCAAGTCGTGCGATGTCTTTATTTCCGTGGGCACCAGCGCGCAGGTCTTCCCCGCTGCGGGCTTCGTGCGAGCAGCGTCCGCCAACGGCGCTTTCACGGCGGAGGTTAATCGAGAACCAACGCCAATCTCGGGGCTGGTCGATGCGTGCCTCCATGGCGCGAGCGGTGAACTGCTGCCGCGGCTGCTCGCTGCGGCGTGGCCCTCACGCTGATCAACACCCTGGCTTGTTGCTAATTCCAACGCCGTATCATCGCGCCACAAAAGGAGCCGCATGGCCACAACCTTCCAATCACCACTCAACTTCGCGATGATCGGCGGCGGCTCGGGCGCGTTCATCGGAAGCGTCCATCGCACCGCCGCGCAGCTCGATGGGCAGGCTCGCCTCGTTGCCGGCGCGTTCTCTTCAACGCCCGAGCGATCGCTCCAGTCCGGCGCCGAGCTTGGCCTGGACCCCTCGCGCGTCTATCCAACGTGGCGGGCGCTCATCGAGTCCGAGCGTGCACGGTCGAGCCCCGACCGATTGGACTTTG
>JBBQGR010000011.1:0-18172 GCA_038323185.1 Phycisphaerales bacterium
TGGCCCGACGCTCGCGTGGGGCAAGCGCCACAACGTGTCGAAGCTCACCCAGGACCAGCGCTCGCGATTGAAGTTGCTCCAATGCAACGTGCTCGATCCGGCGCCCGAGGCCCGCGGCACGGACGCGGTCCTTGCGATGAACTTCTCATACTTCTGCTTCGCCACGCGCGACCTGCTGCGATCCTACTTCCGCAAGGTGCGCGACACGCTCGGCAAGGACGGCGTCTTCTTCATGGACGCGTGGGGCGGGTACGAATCGATGAAAGAGCAGCAGGAACGCCGGCGCTGCAAGGGCGGATTCACGTACGTCTGGGACCAGGCAACGTATGACCCCATCACCGGCGACATGACCTGCCACATCCACTTCGAGTTCAAGAAGGGCCCGCCGATGAAGCGGGCGTTCACGTACAAGTGGCGCCTGTGGACACTGCCGGAAATCCAGGAACTGCTGATCGAGGCGGGCTTTAAGACGCCAACAGTCTACTGGGAAGGTGAGGACAAACGCGGCAGCGGCAACGGCGTCTTCAGGCCACGGAAGCGTGGCGTGGCGGACGCGTCGTTCATTTGTTACATCACGGCAATGGTGTAGCATTTATAGTTGTGCCCTCGAAGTCGGTCCTCCTACTTCGATGCTCTTGTTGTGCTTGCAACGTGGCTTGAAATGCAAAGGCCATCGACCGGAAGGGGGAAGGGGGGAGGGGGAGGGGGAGGGCGATGCCACTTGGGCTGGTAGCAGAGTGGGCTTTGAGAATGCGGTGCTCATCTGTACCTACAGGCCAGATCGCGATCTGTGCGCACGGACTGGCCTCGCGGCGGGTGCTCGCGCGAGTTTGGTATCAGTAAAAGATGAGGTGAGAAAATCTTGCGGAATCTGGCGAGGCGAGGCCTTGCGCCGTTGTGCGCACGGATGTGGATTTTGGGTGGTTGAGAGAGGAAGTGAGGAGTTGGAGGAACGGGGAAACGGAGGGAGGTAGAAATAAATAGAGAAAGCAAGAGTAGAAGCAGTACAAATAGAAGGAAAATAAGTAGGTTGATGTGGTGGCAGGCGGGACGCCTGCCCTACTAGATTTGTGTAGTTATTACATAAGACTGACTCCCGCCGCGGAGTGGCGCCTCGCCCGAGCTAAAGACATTGCACTTATATGTTGAAAACTTACACGTTGAAGAGGAAGTGGCAGATGTCGCCGTCCTTCATGATGTAGTCTTTGCCTTCGACTCGCATCTTGCCGGCTTCTTTGATTGCCTTTTCGGTCTTGTATGTTTCGAGGTCGGCGATTGAATAGATCTCGGCGCGGATGAAGCCTCGTTCGAAGTCGGTGTGGATGACGCCCGCGGCCTGCGGCGCGGTGGCGCCGATGGCCACTGGCCAGGCGCGGACTTCCTTTGGTCCTGCCGTGAAGTAGCTCTGGAGGCCCAGGAGCTTGTACGTGGCGCGGGCGACGGCGGCGAGGGCGGGCTCCTTCAGGCCGTACATGTCCAGGAGCTCTTTCTGCTCTTCGGCGGCGAGGGGCGCGAGCTCGCTCTCGATCTTGGCGCAGACGGGGACGCACTCGGCGTGCTCGGCCGCGGCGTGGGCGCGGACCTTCTGGGCGTGGGGGCTCTGGCCGTCGAGGTCGTCCTCGTCGACGTTCATGACGTAGAGAACCTTCTTGCCGGTGACGAGGCCGAGCTGCTTGAGTTGCTTGAGCTGTTCGGCATCGTCGAACTTGACAGAGCGGGCGGGCTTGCCCTCAGAGAGCGGGGCCTTGAGCTTCTTAAGGACTTCGAAGCGAGCGACTTCGTCGGCCTTGCCACTCTTGGCAGCGCGCTCGGACTTGCCGTAGCCGACCTCGACGGTCTGGAGGTCGGCGAGGATGAGCTCGGTGGCGATGATATCGATGTCGCGGAGGGGATCGACAGAGCCGGAGACGTGAAGGATCTCCTCGCCGCCGGGGGCCTTGGTGAAGCAGCGGACGACCTGGAGGATGGCGTCGACCTCGCGGATGTGGCTGAGGAACTTGTTGCCCAAGCCCTCGCCCTCGCTGGCGCCCTTGACGATGCCGGCGATGTCGACCAATCGCAGGGCCGCGGGGATGGTCTTCTGCGGGGGGATGAACTTGGTGATGGTTTCGAGCCGCGGATCGGGGATCGGGACGACGCCGACGTTGGGCTCGATGGTGGCGAAGGGGTCGTTCGCGGCGAGGATGTTGGACTTGGTCAGGGCGTTGAAGAGTGTGGACTTGCCAACGTTGGGCAGTCCGACGATGCCAGCTTCCATGTGCGAAGACTCCGGGTGAATGGGGAACGGCGAGTGTAGGTTGAGCGGGGGGGCTCGCGACGCGGGGCGAGGAAAGAAGCGGCCCCGGACTTGGTGCGTCCGGGGCCGTGGTGGATTGGGGCGGGGCGGATTGGGAAGTGGGGTTAGATGCGTCCGAGGACCTTGTCAAGGAGGGAGAAGGCGTTCTGGCGGCCGAGGAAGAAGTCGGTCCTTGAGACGGTGTCGAAGGAATCGGAGAGGACGCGGGCGTTCTGCGGGATGCTGTAGTTGCGGCCGCTGCCGGGGCGGTTGTCGACGACGTCGGCGGCGAAGGGATCGAAGTTGGTGGCGGCGGCGCCGTTGACACCGGAGATGCGGAGGCCCATGAGCTCACCAGCGCGACGCGCGATGGCGCCGGTGATGGCCTGGGAGAACTGGTCGGCGTCGGCGGGGCTGGGCGTGAAGCCCTGGAGGGCCATGGCGGGGACGAAGACGACGGCCTCGTCGGTGCGGTCGGTGTTGAATGGGTCGGAGCGTTCGGAGAAGCCGTAGGGGTTGGTGTTGAGGAAGTTCTGGCTGAGGAAGTCGAAGTTGAAGCCGCTGAAGGGGCTGAAGATGGGGGCGATGGGGTCGCCGGTAGAGGTGAGGTAGATGGTGGAGAAGGTGCCGCCCTCGAAGCCGGGCTCGGAGGAGGAGGTGGCGAAGCGGACGTCGAACCCGCCGCCGGAGACGCCGGCGTTCTGGAAGATGGAGTTGAGGCTGCTCACGACGGACTGCAGGATGTAGTCGGTGACTGGGAGGCCACTGATGGCACCGGAGAAGCCAAGGGTGCGAGCGTTGAAGCCTTCGATCTCGACGGGGATGTTGCCGGCGCGGAGCCAGTCGACGATGCCGCCGCCGGCCTCGATGAGGAAGAGCTGCTGCTGGCGGGCGAGGGTTCCGGTTCCGTCGGTGACGACCTCGATGGCGTAGTCGGTGTTGAAGGCGCCTTGGATGTAGAGGGCGAAGGTGGCGGCGACGCCGGGCTGGCCGATGCGATCGGGGGCGACGAACTCAATGAAGAAGTCGCCGTTGGAATCAAAGCCGTAGCGGTTGGTGCCGTTGTCGGCGATGACGGTGTTTGGGGCGGTGTTGCGCTTGTTGAAGTCGGTGGGGCTGAAGACGAGTATGGCGTCGTCGGCGGTGACGGACGCGGATGTGTCGAAGATGCCGAACTGGACCGAGCCGCGGAAGTCGCTCAGGGTGTCGGGGTTGGCCGAGCCCAGGTCGGCGCCCAGGTCGGTGAGCTTTGTGGTGATGCGGAGGCGCGTGCCGGGGGCGATGGTCTGGCGGTTGTTGAGATGAAAGACATCGACGTCGGAGGCGACGATGTCGCCGGGGACGCCGGTGTGGCCGGCGGGTCCGATGGCGGACTCGATCAGGCTGGTGAGGCGGCCGTTGGCGTCACGGACTGACGTGATGCCATCGGGGTTGGAGCCGGTGACGACGTTGGTGGCGTTGTTGCGGGTGAAGGTGAAGGTGCCGAGGACGATCTCGGAGCGATCGTCGGCGGTGCCGAGGACGCCGTCCTGTCCAGCAAAGTCCTGCTGGGGTGGGGCGTTGATGACGTTGGTGCCGTCGCCGGAGGGCGTGGTGCTGCTGAAGCCGCTGTCGCCGTCGTCGAAGACTTCGATGCTGAAGGCGTAGTCGCCGATAGTGCCGGGGCCGGCGATGGGGTTGGTGATGCCGCCGGGGACGTTGACGTTGGTGGAGATGCCGACCGTGATGATGTAGGTGCCGGTCTGACGGATGAGGAAGTCGGAGGGGAAGGTCCGGACGGAGGCGTTGATGGCGTCGGCGATGGGGAGGGAGACGGCCACCGCGTTCTGACCAACGGCGACGACTGGGTTGAGATTGGCGTCGAAGAGGCTGCGGACGGCGCGGAGGGCCGAACCCTGGAGCGCACCTAGGCGGAGGATCTGTCCGGCCTGGAGGGTGACGGTGTAGACGTCGACATCGCCACCGAAGCGGAAGAAGTTGGTGTCGTTGTCGGGATGGTCACCGATGAAGCCACGGAGGGTGGTGGCGAGGTTGATATCGGGGAGGCCGTCGGCGGCGCCGTTGGCATCGAGGATGAGGTCGAGGTTGGTTGGGGCGTAGAAGTCAAGGCGGGTGGAGTTGTTGGTGCCGGTGAAGACGGTCTCGGCGACGAGCTTGTCGCCAGCGTCGCCGACGATGGTGTCCTGCGAGTAGTTGTCCTCGGCCTGGCCGATTCCGTCGCCGTTGCCGTCGAGGCTCACGTTGATGAGGCGAGGGCGGATGAGGTCGCCGTTGAACTCGATGCGGTAGACGCCGGGGCCGGGGCGGCCGGGAACCTGCGGGAGGTTCTGCGACGTGACGGCGGTGTTGAATGTGATGCGGACAGTGTTGGAAGAGGCCTCGTAGGAGAGGGTGTAGTCGACGCGCTCGATGAGGCGGATGGTGATCTCGCCGGTGCCACGGACCTCGCTCACAGAGAGAGCGCTGGAGACGCTGCTGAAGTCCACGGGCTGGTTGAAGACTGCGAGCGTTGAGACGACGCGGCTATCGACCTGCGTGCGGAGTTCGGAGACGGCCAGTGCGAGTGGGGCGAGGTTCTCGGTGACGACGGCGAAGTTGCCGATGGTGCCGTTGAAGGGAAGGCCGCCGATGCGGACTTGGCCCAGCGTGCCGGTGGATGCGATGCGATAGGACTCGGAGAAGCGGTTGGAGCCGACCTGGCTGCCGCCGATGGTGACCTGGCCGATGGTGGCGCGGCCAGCGGCGGCGGTGTCGTCGGAGGTTCCGAAGAAGCCGTCGGCTCCGCGGCCAAGTCCGGCGACGATGTCGGACTCGCGGAAGTTGCCGCCGATGGTCACGGAGGTGATGGAGGCGTTGGTGACGGTGTCGGCGAAGGGGCCGCTGGCGGTGTTGCTGAAGGCGGCGTCGATGCCGAGATCAAGGCCAGCCATGATCGAAGAGTCGAAGGAGTCGCCAGCGATGGCGACGGTGCCGATGCGCGTGGCGGCGGAGATGAAGCTCTGGCGGAGCTGCGAGGCGGTGAAGGAGTTGATGGTGCCACCGGAGCGGAAGACAGAGCGCTCGCTGATGCCGGTGATGGCGACGGTCTGGATATCGCGATCGACGGAGACGGTGCCACGCGATGCGCCGGTGACGGTGATGGTTCCGGCGGAGAGGAAGGAGAGTCTGGCCTCGCCCTGGATGCCGGGGTTGTCGTTGCCGTAGTTGCCGTTGATCCGGACGGTCTGCACGCCGCGGCCCTGAACGAAGCCACCCGCAAAGGAGCCGAAGGTGAGGCTGGTCGCGTCGGCACCGATGGCAATGGTGCCGTCGCCGTCCATGCGGCCGTAGGTGATGTTGCCAGCGGTGCCATCGATGATGAGGTCGGAGTCGCCGGTGAGGTTGCCGTTGAGCGTGACGTCGCCGACGGAGCCGTTGCTACCGGTGACGATATCGAAGTTGTCGAGGGTGCCGGTGCTGCTGGTGGCGGTGATGTTGGTGCCGCTGGTGGTGCCACGGAGGGTGAGGGTGGAGTTGGCGGTGTTAAAGAAGGCGGTGCCGGGGCCGGTGACGACGATGGTCACGTTCGCGCCTCGGACGTTGTTGAACGTGCGCGAGAGGGTGAACTGGGTGCCGGGAGTTCCAGCGCCGTTATCGACCTGGGGGTTGGTGTTGGGGAGGTTGGAGCCGCCACGGATGAGGCGGTTGTCGTTGGCGACGGAGGAGGAGAGGCCGTCGCTCAGAGCGCGGACGCTGCCGGGAGCGACGTTGCCGAGGGTCAGGGTTGAGATCGAGGAAAGGCCAAAGATCGAGCGGTCGTTGCCGTTGTCGAAGATGGCGTCGTTGTCGAGGATGCCGTCCTGGCCGGGGGCGTTGGTGCGGAGGTCCCAGGTGTCGGAGGTATGCGGGGTGACGCCAGCGGCGAAGAATGTGCGTGCGACGAAGCCATTGGCGACGACGCGGTTGATGGCACCGGTCTTGTAGATGTCGGCGTTGGCCTGCGTGCCTCCGAAGCGGCCGTCGGCTCCGAAGCTGGTGATACCTGCGACGAAGGCGGCGTCGAGGAGGTCGCCGGTGATCGTGATGGACTCGATGGTGTCGCCAGCGGCGAAGACGTTGCCGGTGGTGTTCACGGTCTGGAAGTCGTTGCGGACCGAGCCGGTGATGACGATCGAGCGGATGACGCGCCCGGCGTAGAACGTGCTCTCGAAGGCCGAGCCGTTGGTGACGACGACCGCGACGATCTCGTTGCCCGCGGAGATCGTGGGGCCCTGGATGGCGCGATCTGGGAAGACGCCGGGTGGGAGCTGGTTGCGGTTGGCATCGACGGGGACGGCGGGGGAGAGATCGGGGTTGATGCCGATGTCGCCGAAGGTGCCTGCGGCGTCGGCCACGACGCGAAGCGAAGTGATGTTGATGTCGGCGTGGACGTTGGCGAAGAGCGAGCCGTTGTTGATGGTGAGGTTGGCGATGCTGCCGGCGTAGGCGGCGATGGTGTTGCCGGGGAGGAGCGAGCCGTTGTTGACGGTGATGGAGGCGATGCCGCCGCTGTAGCTGATGATGTCGCCGCCGAAGTCGCCGTTGATCGTGACGGAGCCAAGGCTGCCGAAGGAGACGATGGAACCTTCACCCGCGAGGGCGCGGCCCTGGCGATTGACGGCACCGCCGACGGTGACGGAGTTGATCGTGCCGCCCGCGCGAACGTCGTAATAGAGCTGGCCGTTGGGGGCGCTGACGGAGGCGATGTTGCCTCGGGCGAGGAAGACGCCGGTATCGCCCTGGCGGCCGATGTGGCGGCCAGCGACGAGGGACTGGACGTTGCCGTAGATGTCGGCTTCGAGCGCGATGTCGCGTGCCGCGGAGATGGTGGAGACGTTGCTGGGGCGGAGCGTATTGCCTGCGCGAAGCGAGCCGGTGACGTCGCCGGTGGTGGAGGTGATGGAACCGACGGAGCCGACGGCGGCGATGTCGGCGGAGATGGAGCCAGCGGATGTGATGGTGCCGATGGCCGAGTCGGCGCCGCTGGCCTCGATGAAGGAGTTGAAGATCCTGCCCGCGACGGAGACGCTCTGGAGGAGGCCCGAGACGCGGACGTTCGTGGTGGCGAGGTCGCCGCCGGTGGTGAGGGTCGAGAGCGAACCGACGGCGATGTTGGACCCGCGGATGTCGCCGGTGACGTTGATGCCGCTCAGTTCGTTGGAGACCTTGATCACTGAGCGCGAGATGTTGGGGGCGGTGATGTTCTGGCGGACGCGACCGACGACGTCGAGGGTGAGTTCGTCGATGTTACCGCTGGAGTTGAGTCGCTCGAGGTCGCGGGCGATGGTGATGGTGTTGGTCCGCAGCTCGTCGCGCTCGCCCGAGAGGGTCGAGTTGCGGGCTCCGGCGAGCTGAAGGTTCTGGACCGAGCCGGTGAGTGAGGTGTCGGAGGCGTCGTAGATGACGTTTGTCAGGCGGAGCGTGTCGAGGTCTCGTCCGGCGATCTGATTTCGGAAGAAGCGCCCGCCGCGGATATCGATGGTCTGGATATCGCCGGTGGAGATGTTGTCATCGCCGTACAGGAAGCTGACCCAGAACCGGTCGAGGTTGGTGGCACCGATGTACGAATCCTGGATGTCGGCGTTGGTCAGGTTGATCTGCGTGATGCCGTCGGTCGCGTCGACGAAGGGATCCAGCGGCGTGCGGTTGCCCGCGGTGATCATGCTGCGGATGGTCACCGCGCTCTGGTTGCGGCTGACGATCTCGAAGATGTCGTTCTGGGCGACGATGCTGGTGCTGGTGAGCGGGTTCTTGTTGTCGGGGGCCGCGATGCCTTGGCCGAGTTCGATGCGGCCGATGTTGTTGGCGTAGATGTTGCCGACGATGCCGTCGAAGCGTCCGATGCCGGTCACGTTGTCACTGTTGAAGCTGCCCAGGACGAGGATGGAGTCATCGCCAAGCAGGATGACGTCGCCGGTGGCGCCGCCCACGCGAACTTCCTGCACCGAGCCAGCACGGACGACCAAGCCGTTGATGTACGGATCAAAAGGGCTGCCGATGTCGTCGAGATAGGCGTTTCCAGCGTCGAAGTTGTCATCGGTCAGAGGGCGGTAGAGCGTGCCGTTGAAGTCGTCGTCCAGGAGGCTGTCGTCGAGCTCGAAGGGGGCGTTGATGCCCGCTCCGCCGCCGCCAGCGCCCTGGCCGATGCCCGCAAAGGGACCGATGAGCCTGGGGCCCCAGGTCGGAACCTGCGTGCGGCCGAGATCGCCTCGGATGTCGAGGCGATTGAGGCCACCGACGTCGATGGCGACGATGTCGCCGTTGAGGGTGCGGTTCTCGATGAGGTCAAGCACGCCTGCGGCCTGGATCTGCCAGACGTCGATCTCGGCGTTGCCGGTGATCTGGATCTGTGAGCCCGCGTCGGAGCCGGTGACGATGATGCGTCCGATGCCGATGATGCCCGGAGGCTGCTGCCCGCCGCCACCTTGGTTGATGGCCTCGATGCGCAGGATGCGGGCGCCGGAGAGGTCGACCGTGATCTGTCCGACGGCAACGCCCAGCGAGCCATCGATGCGGAGGGAGCGGACGGTGCCGATCTGAACGTCCGGCGGCGCGCCCTCGACCGAGATGCGGAAGCGCGTGCCGCTGTCGTCGACAAACTCGAGGTTCTGGTCGCCCAAGATGGGCTGGAGCACGTCGATGCTTGCGTTGTTGTCGAAGCGGATGAGGTCGACGAACCGGACGTCGGAACCGAAGCCGCTGAAGATGTTGATGCCGTCTTGGCCCTCGTAGATGCCCGAGCGCGGGTCGGTGTCGCCGTAGACGTCCTGGCTGGTGAGGAAGGCACCGATGGTGGAGCCGGGGCTGGTGCGGATGTTCATGACATCGCCAGCGACGTGGAAGCCGACGCGGAAGAAGCCGATGTCACCGCGCCCGCCTTGGGCACCGGTGGTGATGTTGACGGTGTCGGGTGCCTGCGAGGCGCGCGGGTCGTCCTCATCCTGGTCCATGCCGATGCCGCCGCGGATGTCGATGGAACCGATGCTGCCGCCGACGCTCAGGTTGATCTGGTTGAAGTCGCCCTGGTTGACACCCTGGCCAAGGGCCGTGGAAAGGCCGGTAATGATGCTGCCGAGGTTACCGCCGATTGAGAACTGGATGTTGCCGCCGTTGCCTGTGCCGGGGGGCGCGCCGATGTCGGAGCCTGCGGTGATGTTGAAGAGGGTTCCGGGGATGGTGAAGGTGCCGCCCTGGAACGACATGGCGTCGTTGGCGTCCTGCACGGTGTTGAAGGTCTCGGTGGGGTCGGCTTCAGCGCCTGCGCCGTCGTTGATGCCTGTGCCGACGCGGATGGAGCCGACGTTGCCTGAGAGAACGACGAGCGCGTTGCCCTCGCCGGTGCCGATGTCGGTGAAGCCGGTGCCGCCGCCGGTGCGGAGTGCGCCGAGCGTCGTGGAGGCCATGCCGGTGACGACGATGGTGTATCCGTTGTTGCCCGCGCCGTCGTCGTTGCCGTCGGGATCTGTGACGGCGAGGTAGTAGACGCCGGGGGCCTGGGGCCGAAAGCGCAGCGTGGTGGTTGCGAAGCGGCCGTCGGAGACCAGGGGCTCATCGGGCGCGGCGACGGTGCGGCCGTCGGCATCGACGATGCGGTAGTAGGGCGAGCGCGTGGTGAGGGAGTTGGTGCCCTCGATGAAGATCTCTTGCGTGCCGTCGGCGGCGAAGGCGAAGACGTCGACGGTGTCCTCGGCGTTGGTGATGTCGCGGCCGCCGAGCTCGCCACGGATGCGCGTGCCGCTGGCTACTGAACCGATCCACTCTGCGGAGAGGATGCCGTCGTTCCTGAACCAGGCATCGGAGCCGAATGGAACGGGCTGTGCAGCCGGGCGGAAGAGGGCCCTGGGATCGCGCAGGATGTAGTTGGTGTTGGCGACAAGCTGGCGGATGTTGGCGAGGAGCTCGACGTCGGTAGGGTTGCCGAAGACGAACTCACGCTCGAAGTAGTTGAACGTGTCGCGTGCGGGGCGGGTGCTGGGGTTGTTGAGATCGCCGACGACGGTGATGTCCATAAGGCTGCGGCCAGCGATGGCAATCTCGCCGACGGAGCGACCGATGACGAGCTGGCCGCCGGTCTTGTTCACAGGATCGACGTTGATGTCGGGGTCGCCCTCGAAGTCGGGATCCTGGACCCACTGGCCAGCATCGGTACCGACGATCAGGGATCCGAGGTCGCCCTCGACGGTGATGGAGCCGAGGAGGTAGCCGGTGTAGATGCGATCAACGAATCCAGAGAAGCGCGAGGAGCCCATTACGATGCCGTTGACGTAGACGCCGCCGATGCTGCGGCCGCCTTCGACGAAGATGCCCTGATCGGAGCGGTTGAAGCCGTCGGTGACGGGAGCGAACACGCCCTGCGGCAGGCGGCCGGGGTTGTACTGGCCTGGCGCGAGGCTTCGGAGCCAGGGAGAGCCGACGATGACGTTGCCGGGTCCGGGGGGAAGGCCGGTGACCTCGAGCGTGTCGCCGGTGGCGCGGAAGGTGAAGCCCAGGCCCACGCTTTCCCAATCGTCGTAGCTGCCACCGATGGAATCATCAAGGTTGAAGGCAAAGTTCCCGTCGAAGAAGTCCTCGGTGCCGTCGGGCGCGTCTGTGGCTGTCCAGTTGCCGCCCCAGAGGGTGAAGGCGGTGCGCGCGTCGGTGCCGCTGAAGATGATGCGGCCGATGCCGTCGTTACCGATGTCAGGATCGGGGATGCCGTTGTCGTCGGCATCGATGATGGGGACGTCGGAGCCCTGCGGCTGGCCGAGGCCGCGGAAGGCGATCATGTCGCGCCCATAGAGATCGAGGAATGTGACGCTGGCGCCGACGGGGCCTGAGATCGTGGCCTGTGCGCCAGCGAGGCGGCCGTCCCAGAGGCCAGCGAAGTTGCCGGGGGGCGTCTCGTAGGAGACGTTGTCGATGCGCATCGCCGGGTTGCCGGGGATGGTTCCGGTCGTTACGAATCGAACGGTGTCGAAGGCCTGACCCTGAGCCTGTCGAACATCGAGATTGCCGAGGCCGAGCGCCGGATTGAGCACACCGACGGGGAACTGCGCGTTGCCAGCGGTGAGCCCGGTAAAGAGCGCCCGGAGCGCGGCACCAGTGAAGCTCTGGAGGACCTGGTTGTTGGCGACGAGTTCGAGGCGCGTGTTGTTGGTATCGAGCCCGGTGTTGTCGTTGAGATCGGGAAAGAAGTCGGCCTCGAAGCGGGTCACACGCCGGCGCTCGAGAGGCTCATCCACAACTGGCGTCCTGAAGAACTCGAAGGCGAAGAAGTCGGCGTTGCGCTTGGGGACCACGCGAAGCCAGCGGTCGGTGGCCTGGTCGCCGCCGGGCTGGATCGCGACATCACCCGCGGGGTTGATGTTGTGCAGCACGCGCATGTTGCTGCCTTGGAAGAGGGCACCGCCGCTTTGCACGGCACCGCCAACCTCATCCTGGAATGCCTCGGTGGTGATCGTCGGGGCCGCCGTGCCTGGCTGGAAGTCGGTGATCAGGTATGGCAGGGCGTACTCGAAGAAGGCGGACTTGGTGCCGATGCCCGTGGTGGGATCGATGTCGTCGGCGGTGATGGTGAGTGAGAAGAGCATCTGGCGACGCTCGAGGGCGTCGAGCGCGGCGGTCTCGCGGATGTCGGAGGCGTGGCGCGTGGCCAGCGGCGTCGCGGACGCCGCGAGCGAGCGAAGCATCGAGCCCACACCGCCAGCCATAGAGGCCAGGGCGCTCACGCCCTGCGACGAACCACGACCCTGGCGAACATACTGACGGCTCGACTTGGTGAAACGGCCCATGGCTGCTCCTGCTCTTACTGCATTTGACTTCGAGCTTGTGCTCGAACTTGCACGATCTCTCAGCGACCTTCGCGAACTTGCGCCCGACACACGCGATCACTTACTTGGGCTGATACTCAACCTGACTCTTGCTCTGACACTTGCTCTGACCCAACTAGCGCTGCAACGCCCCTTGCAACCGACGAGGCCCGGAACCGATCTCAAACACATCTGACTCCAACACATCCGACGCGCCACCAGTCTGCGGCACACGCCGGAAGATTCTCAAGGCCTGCGAAGACGCGCCCGTCGCCGACTGCCGCGGCATGAACCGCCATCGTGCAACTACGCCCGTCACCGGGGGTTCGCACCGGCACGGGCTCTCCGCCGCGCCTCTCGCGAACGCTTGTGCGGGCACGCGCGAGCGCACCCACTTCCCGGACACTATCAGACTATCGACCCTCGGCCCCTTTGACAACTCGCACCCCCTCCCACTCGGCTCGAAGTGGCACCGGCCAACAACCCGGGAATGTACGCAGTTTGTTCGGATCGGGCAAGTGCAGCTCTCGGCACTCGCACGCGGGGCTTAGCTGGTCGATACGCCGCTGTTGCGGTACGGTTCCCGATGCTACGAGCGAGGATCCGACCGCACCTGAGATTGGATACTGTTTGGTGCCCGGGTGATGCTCGCGTCACAGATGGAAGCTCGTGTGCAGGTGGTAAGCTGGGCGGTTTGTGGCGCGCGAGCGGGTTGAGAGGTCGCTAAGGACTTGAATGCGTGGCCGGATGGGGGCGGCTGGGCCGTCTGTGCCGACACACTAGATATCCTAAGGTACTGGCTTGGAAGGGTTTTCGGACATTGCCCCGAAACGTAGAAGGCCGCTTACCAAACCAGAAGCGGTGATTCGCGGCTGGCGAACCCGGCGGAGCTTCTGCTATCGTGTCTGAACTGTGGGTTGATTGACCGTTGATGATCTCGCTTCGCGTGCTGCCCGTGTCCTTATCGCTCTTATGAATCAGGATTTGCTCCAACTTCCGCCGCTGGCTGCGCTGATGCCCGAACCTCGGGGCTGGTCGGCGGGCTCTGCGATGGACGGGCTGACTGGCGTGACGGGCGTGACTGGGATGACTGGGTTTGCGGAGTTGACCGGTTCGGACGCGCTGGGGTTTTGGGGAATGGGTTTGAGTCTCGATCAGGGGCTCGCGGCGGTTGGGCTCGTCGGCGGCTTGGTGCTGCTCGCGATGGGGGCGCGGGTGCTCTCGGCGAGTGTGATCGTGCTGGGATTGTCGGTCGGCGCTTTTCTTGGGCTGTCGCTTGGAAGGGCCGCGGGCGTTGGTGCTGTTGGCGAGGTTCCGGGATCGATGCTGACCTGCGGCGTTGGCGCGGTTGCGGGCGGGCTGATCGGCATGGCGATGATCCGGCTTGCGATCGGCGCGGCCTCGACCGCGACGTTTGGAGCGCTTGGCCTGCTGGGATCTGCGACGGTGCTGGTGATTGGTGGGACGATCGCTTCGCCACGCGTTCCGACGACTTCGGCTCTTGCAACGGGCATTTCAGAGAGCGCGAGCGTGGAAGCGGGAACGCGAGTGCGTGCGGCGACGAGGACGAATGGAACTCGCGCTGGTGCGGTTGAGCATGCGAGTGATGGAGCGAGTGGCAGCGCGAGTAGCAGCGCGGGTAGCAGCGCGACCGATCATGCGATTCGCGTTGCGGGCGAGCAGGCCGGGGCGTACGCGACAGACTATTGGTCGACGCTGCCCGCGTCTTCACGCGCCACGATTGTGTGGTCGACGCTTGGCGGCGCGGTGCTGGGGCTTGCGCTCGGAACGCTGATGCCGCGCCGGGCGGCGGCGCTTGTGACAGCATTGGCTGGCGCTGGCGGGGCGATCATCGGCGCGCGTGTGCTTGCGATGGACGATGCATCGGTGTGGCTTGATCCGGGCTCGATGGGCGTCGTCGGTTGGCTTGCGATATGGATCGCCCTTGCGGCGGCGGGGATGTGGGTGCAAGCTCGCTTCGCACGCGGCGGCGGTGAGCGGAGCGCGGCGTAACGCTTGGGGCGCGGTGCGCCGGGCTGCGTTGGTGCCTGTGCGAAGTATCGAGGGGAAGGCAATTGAAGACTCGCCACTGAGTGGCGAGGTACCCGAAACCAGGAGCGCCTCCGAAGCGTGCCGCGTGGAAGGACTGGTCGCGTCCCAGCTTCAGCCGGCGCGATCACTCGCGATCGGGCGTGGCCGCTGGCGCTAAGCCTTCGAGAATTGCCGGGCTCTTCTGCGGCGCGGCGAAGGTTGGCGCGAGTCTGGCGGCGCTAGTGACTTGCGTGAGCAGCGGTCCGCCCGCGAGCGAGAGCACGATCACGCCGCCTGCGCAGATCATCGCGACGACTTCGCGGCTCTTGTAGGGCGTGAGCACTACGGCCTCGGCACCAGCCTCGGCATCCTCGACGAAGGGAACGAACGCCAGACGCAGGTAGTAGAAGGCCGCGATCGCGGAGTTGAGGCCGAGGACGACGACCAACACGATCTCGCCGGCGGAGATGGCGCTGGTGAAGAGCGGGAGCTTGCCGAAGAAGCCCAAGAGCGGCGGCAGGCCGAGCAGGCTGAGGTTGCAGAGGATCATCGCGATCGCGAGGTGCGGCTGTCGGCGCCAGAGGCCGCGAAGATCCGAGACGTCCTCAACCTCGCGCGGTTGGCCGTCGGCGTCGGGGGCGCGCTCGATGGCGGCGATCGCGGCGAAGGCGCCGGTGCTCATGATGCCGTAGCTGAGCAGATAGAAGAGGACTGCGGAGATGCCCGAGCCGGTAAAGGTGCCATCGCCGGGACCGACAAGTACGCCCACGAGCATGTACCCGCTGTGCGCAATCGATGAGTAGCCGAGGATGCGCTTGAGGCTGGTTTGGAGGACCGCGAGGACGTTGCCGACCGTCATGGTGAGGGCCGCCATGATCCAGAGCAGGATGCGGACGAGGTCGGGGAGCTGCGCGTCGTTGGTCATGGCAGGGCGCATCGGCTCCGCCGCGACTCCGAGCGAAAGGTGGAGCACGTTGGGAGCGTAGACCCAGCCAACGGCGGCGCAGATCAGGATGAGGCTGATGAAGCCGGCGGTCTTTGGAACGAAGGCGAGGAAGGCGGCGACTGGCGCGGTGGAGCCTTCGTACACGTCGGGCGTGTAGAAGTGCATCGGGACCGCCGCGATCTTGAAGGCCAGGCCGATGATCGCGAGGAGGACGCCCATCATGGAGATGGTGTCGATGCCGTGCGTGCGCCAGTGGAGGGCGATGGCGTTGAGGTTGGTGGATCCGGTGCCGCCGAAGATGAGGGCAAAGCCATAGAGGAAGATGGCCGCGCCGAGAGCGCCGAGGAAGAAGTACTTGACGCCCGCCTCGCGGCTCTTGTTGCGCGCGGTGGAGATCGTCACCATGATGTACGTCGGCAGGCTGGTGAGCTCGAGGGCGAGGAAGAGCCAGATCAGATCATCGGCGCTGGCGCAGAGCATGAGGCCCGTCAGCGAGAAAAGGAAGAAGGCATAGAACTCGGCGCGGTTGGAGCGGATGGGATCGAACCGGCGCTTGCCCGCGGCGATCTCGGCCTCATCAACACGATCAACGGTGCCGACCACCAGGAGAAGGAGCAGGAGGCCAACGACGGCGATGGTCACCTTGGCGTAGACGACCATGCCGGGGACCAGGATCTGTCCGCTCAGAACCTTGCCGCCGACTTCCTGCCCGGTCACGGAAAGGGTGTTGAGATTAGCGGCGGAAAGGTCGGGCGTGGTGGCCGCAGCGAGCACGCCAGCGACGGCGATGCCCAGACCCGCGATGACGGCCGCGAGCTTGCGCGTGGCGAGCTTTGGCGAGAGCCCCACCACCATCACGAAGCAGGTGGTGACGAAGAGAGCGATCTCGGGCCAGAGGAAGAAGAGACGGTCGGTCATCGCCCGGCCTCCTGGACTTGGCCGCTGGTTGAGATGGTGTCGAGCGTGGTTGGTGTGACGGGCATGGCAGAAGTGCCAGACGTGGCAGGTTCAATGGTGAGCGGTTGATCGCTGGAGGTGGGCATGGGTGCGGGCATGGATGCGGCGTCGGCGGACGTGACGGGGACCTGCACGGGTGCCGCTTCGGGAGTCATGCGGGCGCCGTCGAGACGTTGCACAACGCGCTCGATGGGTGTCTGGAGTGCTTGGAGCATGGGCCGCGGATAGACGCCGAGCACTAAGCAGAGGATCGCGAGCGGGACAAGAGTCAGGATCTCGCGGCGGTTGAGATCGGGGGGAAGCGTCGCGGCGTGAGAATCGCTTCCGGCGTGTGCACCGTGTCCACCGTGTGCACCGTGTCCACCATGACCGGCGGGCTCAACGAGCGGACCCCAGACGATCTTGCCGAGCATGTAGAGGAGGAACATCGCGGCGACGATCATGCCGGTGCCCGCGACGAGGGCGTACCAGGGACCAAGGTCGCCAGCGGTCTTGCCCGGAAGCGCGCCGCCGAGTGAGCCCCACACGCCACTGCCCCAGGCGCTGCTGGCCTGGAACGTGCCCATGAGGCAGAGGAACTCAGAGACGAAGCCATTAAGGCCGGGAAGACCGACGCTCGCCATGGTGAAGAAGACCAGGAAGGTGGCCCAGATGGGCATCTTCCTGGCCAGGCCGCCGATCTCACGCATGTTGCGCGTGTGGTAGCGCTCGTACATCATGCCGATGAGCAGGAAGAGCGCACTGGTCGAGAGGCCGTGGTTGATCATGTAGGTGATGGAGCCGGTGATGCCCGTGTGGTTGAGGGCGAAGAGGCCAAGGACGCAGAAGCCAAGGTGCGCCACTGAGGAATAGGCGACGAGCTTCTTGACGTCGGTCTGGACCCAGCAGATCAGGCCGCCGTAGAGGATGCCGATGATGCAGAGGGTGGCGATGATGGGCGCGAACTCGATCACGGCGGCGGGGACGAAGGGGAGTACGAAGCGGAACATGCCGTACGTGCCGAGCTTGAGAAGCACGCCAGCCAGGATGACCGAGCCAGCCGTGGGTGCCTCGGTGTGCGCGAGCGGGAGCCATGTGTGGACGGGGAAGAGGGGCACCTTGACCGCGAAGCCCGCGAGAAGCGCGAGCAAGAGCCACGACTGCACCGACAGGGGCAGCGAGGCGGAATAGGACTCGAGGGCCGCGATGTCGAAGCTCCAGACGCCGGTCTCTTGCGCGGCGTGCCACGCGATGTAGACCAGGCCCGCCAGCGCGATCACCGAGCCGGTGAACGTGTAGAGGAAGAACTTGATCGAGGCCTTGCGCCGGTTGGTCGAGCCGTAGAGGCTGATCAGGATGAACATCGGCACGAGCGTGAACTCGAAGCAGACGTAGAAGAGGATGATGTCGCGTGAGGCGAAGACGCCGACCATCGCGCTCATGAGCACGAGGAGCCAGAAGTAGTACGTCTTCACGCGCTCGGTGATGGCGGTGGTCGAGGCGGCGACGCAGATGGGGCCCAGGAGCGCCGTCAGAAGGATCAGCATCATCGAGACGCTGTCGATGCCAACCGAGAAGGTGATGCCGAGCGCGGGGAGCCACTCGAACTGCGCAGCAAAGTGGAAGCCTGCGGCATCGGACCAGGGAAAGGAGACCGCCGCGAGAATCGCGCCAGCGAGGCAGAGGAGCGTCCCGCCCATGGCAATAGCGCGTGCCGAGGCGGCGGGCGCCGCCAGGAGCAGCAGGGCAAAGACGAGCGGAGTGGCCATCAGCGCGATCATCAGCATCGCACGATCCTCCACGCCCGGGCAGGACCCGCGCCGACCACGAACCGAGTTGCCCGAACACCAGACTTCATGGAGCCGCCTTCTGAACTGCTGACTTGGGGCGTGACCAGAAGTGGCTGGTACTGCTTGGCCCCGAGACTTGAGACACGTGCGAAGCGGCGGGGCCCGGGGCCCGAGGCCGCAGATGAACTCAGGACGCTGCGAGCACAACGATCAGGACGAGGACCGCGAGGCCGCCAGCCATGCCGAGCGCGTAGCCGTGGAGCTCGCCACTCTGCATCGGACGGATGGTCTTGCCGAGGAACTTTGGGATCGCGCCGATGGCGTTGACGAGGCCATCGACGATGAACTGATCGATGAGGTAGAAGATGTTGGCGAGGACCTTGAGGGG
>JBBQGR010000012.1:0-17106 GCA_038323185.1 Phycisphaerales bacterium
GAGAACTTCCCTCACCTCACCCGGCAGAATCATGCGGAAGAAGACATATAGAGCGGTAAGGTACCGAAGGGGAAGCTCCGACGCAATCAAGAAAGTCGGCAATACGCGCCAAATGCACGAGGTTTTCATGCGGATCGGCTCGGATACCCAGGCGTCTCGGGTACATCTTCGCTTCGCGAAGAGCCTGGGTGCCTTGGGTCCTGTGCCGGTCCTCGGCACTCCCTCCTCCCGAGCCGACGAGCGCAAGCTCGCGGTGGGTGCTCAAACCAAGCAGACCGCCTGCCTGCGCAGGTCGGCTCGGAAGGGCGAAGCCGAAACCGACGATGACGACGCCGGGGTCACCCTCTTCGTTCGAGGCGTCAGCGCTGATGGAAGCGCCAGCTGGCACGACGAGGTTCCCGCCAACAAGCACCTGCGCCAGAGTGCTGCCCGTGAACTGCACCCGGTACGTCGCGGGCACACGCATATCGCCAAGGATCAGCCAGGTGCGAATGCCAGCTGACGAAGGCTGCGCCACGATCGGAACGCCCTCAAAGTCAAAGACCGGAACGTTGTTCCGAAGCACCTGACCGCTGTCGGTCGAGAACTCGTACGTGTTCTGCGCTAGCGCCTGACCCGAACCGAGAACCGCCGCCAGCCCCGCCATCCGGGCCAGCGCCGTCCCGAGAGCAGACACAGAACCAATTCGACCCTTGAAAGCGTCCATCGCATGCGCCTTCGTTCCAGCTCACGGCACCGGAACATCGGGTACAGCTCCCGACGCACGGCCCGCCTCGAAGAGACCGCCTACCAAGATTGCGATGGAAAACCATCAGATTTCGCCAGCGAATCTCCAGACAGAGGCTTCGCGGGCCCCGGCGCGGTCACACCGCTGGTCCGAGAATGAACAGAACCCCCGCCCAGGCGGCGGGGGTTATCGTGGTCGGATCTTGAAGGTTTGGGACGCGGACCCGTGGCGGAATCTGGCGCGTCAGTTACTTCGCGCTGGGCTTAAATCCGCTCTTGTACGCCTTGATCGCGCTGTCGAGCTTCTTCTCGAGCTCGCCATCGATGGCCCGCTTCTTGTCCAGCTCATCCCAGATCGCCTTGCCAGCGCCCTGGAAGTAGTTCTGCATGCCCGTCTCAAACTCGCGGACGTTGCTGACCTCGATGTCATCGAGGTAGCCCTTTGTGCCCGCGAAGATCGATATGACCTGATCGGCCACGAGGAAGGGGGTGTACTGCCCCTGCTTCAGCAGCTCCACGAAGCGCCGGCCGCGGTCGAGCTGGCGCTGCGTCGCCTTGTCAAGCTCCGTGCCCAGCTGCGCGAAGGCCTCAAGCTCACGCGCGGACGCGAGGTCCAGTCGCAGCGAGCCGGAGATCTTCTTCATGGCCTTCACCTGCGCATTACCACCCACGCGGCTCACCGAGATGCCCACGTTGATGGCCGGACGCACGCCGCTGAAGAAGAGCTCGGGCTCAAGATAGATCTGGCCATCGGTGATCGAGATCACGTTGGTCGGGATGTACGCCGAAACGTCTCCCTCCTGCGTCTCGATGATCGGCAGCGCCGTCAGCGAGCCGCCGCCGTTCTCATCGCTGAGCTTTGTCGCACGCTCGAGCAGGCGGCTGTGGAGATAGAAGACGTCGCCGGGATACGCCTCGCGGCCGGGCGGACGACGCAGCAGCAGCGAGAGCTGGCGATACGCAACCGCCTGCTTCGAAAGATCGTCGTAGACGCACAGCGCGTGCTTGGGCATCGGCACGCCGCCGGGCAGCGTCGCGCCCTTGTTCATCCCCTGCCACATGAAATACTCGCCCATCGTGCAGCCCGAGTAGGGCGCGATGTACTGCATCGGGGCCGGGGCAGAGCTCGAGGCGTTCACGACGATCGTGTAGTCCATCGCGCCCTTCTTGCGAAGAAGCTCGACGACGCCCGCAACCGTGGACTCCTTCTGACCAACCGCCACATAGATGCACACCACAGCCTCGGCCGTCCCCCAATACTGCTTCTGGTTGATGATCGTGTCAAGCGCCACGGCCGTCTTGCCCGTCTTGCGGTCGCCGATGATCAGCTCGCGCTGGCCGCGGCCGATGGGGATCATCGCGTCGATGGCCTTGATGCCCGTCTGCAGCGGCTCGGTCACCGGCTGACGCTCCGCAATGCCGGGAGCGATGATGTCAACCTTGCGGAACTCGGTCGTGTTGATCGGGCCCTGGTTGTCCACCGGGCGGCCAAGCGGATCCACGACGCGCCCAAGAAGAGCCTCGCCAACCGGCACCTCAAGCAGGCGGCCAGTAGCCTTCACCAGATCGCCCTCCTTCACGGAGAGATAGTCGCCGTAGATCACCGCGCCGACCGTGTCGAGCTCAAGGTTGAAGACCTGGCCCATGACGTTGCCGTCGCCGGTCTGGAACTCAAGAAGCTCACCAGCCATCGCCTTCGAAAGGCCATAGATGCGGGCGATGCCGTCGCCGATCTCCACCACGCGGCCAACTTCCGAGACCTCAAGCTGGGCGTCGTACTGCTCGATCTCCTGGCGGATGACGGAAGCAATCTCGTCGGTGCGGATCTTCATGAAGTTCTCTCGGGGAAGTGGTCGAAACGGGAACGCCGCGGCCAATGCCTTAACGCAAGGAAGCACCAAAGCAATTCAGATCGAAACGCGAACATCTCCCCTCTCACGCGGCCCAACCAAGGGCCACGCGAGCGAGGAGGCAAGGGTAGACACTTCAGCCAGAAGAGTCACGGCTGTCGGCTGCGGAAGAGACCCCAAGAAGCGCACCACCCGAGCAACGACGAGGCCCGCGATCAAAGATTCGTAGCCACCAATCCCCAGCCCAACGAGGCGGATCTTCAGTCTGACCACCTCGCGCCACTGCCCGCGCAAGCTCCCAATCCCCCGCCGCTCACAAATCTGATCCCTCCGACCTTCCCTGTGCGCAAAGAGACGGTCCATCGCACTTTTTTCCTTGAACCAACCCTATCACACGCCAAACTACGGCCATGACCACAGCATCGCCCGCACCAACGCACCCTCTTACCCACCTCAGCCCACCCGCCCCCGACGATCAGGTTCTCCTCGCCGCCTGGTTCGAGTACTCGGACCCCATCACCGAGATCAGCCGCCAGCACAACCTCACCCTGCGCCAGATCGCCGCGTGGGCCCGGCGCCCCGACATCGCCGAGATCATCGCGACCCTTCGCGAGCTGCACGAGGAGCGAGCCAAGCTCCAGCTCATCCTCGCCGCGCACGACGCGATCGTGACGCTCAAGTTCATCACCCTCACCGAGCGCCCCAACAACACCAACGAGATCGCCCGCCGCGCGGCAGAAGGCATCCTCCGCCGCTGCCCTCACTTAAACCCCAAGGGCTCCAGAGTCGCGATGACCAACCCACCACCTACTCCAACTCCGTCACCCGCTTCACCTCCACCATCACCTCCATCACCCCCACCACCGCCACCGCCACCACCCCCGAGATCAACATCTCAACCCACGACGCCACCACACCCGCAGCCCAAGCCCCCGCGCATCCAACCACCAGCCCCCGCGCAGATTCGCCATGGCACGCACTCGCAAACCTGCGCCAACCGCATCCCCTCAGCCCAGATCACGCGCACCGCGCCCCATTCCCCGTTCCACGTTGCAGACCGCCGCTCGTTGGCGATGAGTCGCCGCCCCCTGCTATCCTCGTGGCTCTCCTCGAAAGGACCATCGCATGACCGCCCACGCCGAACACGCCACCGCTACAAACACGCGCACCGTCGCCGTTGCTGGCGCTTCGGGCTTTGTGGGCAGAGCGGTAGTCCGCGAGCTCCTCGCACGCGGGTTCGCCGTTCGCGTGCTCGCTCGTGACCGTGCCAAGGCGCGCGATGTCCTCCCGCGCCAGGGCGTCACCATCATCACCGGCGAGGTCGGCACCGATCACGCCCAAGACCACGCCCAGTCAGATCCCAGCGCGATCACCAACTTCCTCACCGGCGCCTTTGCCTGCATCAATCTCATCGGCATCATCCGCGAGGACCGCTCCAAGGGTCAGACCTTCCAGAAGTGCCACACGCAGGCCGTCAAGATCCTCTCCGACGCGTGCGTCGCGGCGGGCGTGACGCGCTTCGTGCAGATGTCCGCCCTGGGCGTCAAGGATGTCCACGTCAGCGAGTACCAGCGCACGAAGTTCGAGGGCGAGGCCATCCTCAAGCGCTCGGGCCTTGACTGGACCATCTTCCGCCCAAGCCTCATCCACGGCGCCGAGGGCGAGTTCGTCCAGACCGCCATCAAGTGGTGCTCGGGCAATCATCCTCCCTTCCTCTTCCTCCCCTACTTCACCCGCAGCGTCGAAGAGACGCGCGTCCCCCTCGGCGGCATCTCACAGTTCGATCCCGTCATCGCGCCGATCTACGTGGCCGATGTCGCGAGCGCGTTTGTCGAGTGCCTCGATCGACCCCAGACCTTCGGCGAGATCTACAACCTCGCCGGCCCCGAGCGCCTGACGTGGCCCGCGATGCTCCGCGTGATGCGCGACAACATCCCCGGCGCCAACACGCGCCTCCAGCCCTTCGGACTCCCCGGCGACATCGCCGCGCTTGGCGCGAAGTTCGCAGCGCTCGCCAAGGTCGGCCAGTTCCTCCCCTTCGACGAGGGCATGGCGAAGATGGGCAGCGAGGACTCGTTCGCAACGCTCGACAAGGTCCGGACCGACATCGGCCTCACCCCCGCCCCCTTCACGCAGACCTTCAAGAGCTACGCGAGCGCACTCGGCGACCACTGACGCCCGCATCCGCATTACTCAAAGCACCTCTCCCCCTCCGCGCCCGCGCGACACACGCCCCGCCCGCGCGGACCACCCAAGCAAATTTCCACTCTTCTCACTCATCAAACGCGCCGCGCGCGGCCCCAGACCGGTCCGCGCCCACGCGATCAAGCCCGAGTCCTACCCATGCTCACCACCACCCCTACACCCAAGAACCCAGCCGCAGACTTCATCGAGCCGAACGCAATCCGCGAGATGCTCGCAATCGCTGGCCCCACCGTCGCCGCGATGACCTCCTATACCCTTATGACCTTCACCGACAAGTGGCTCGTGAGCCACATCGGCCCCGATCCGATCTACGTCGGCGCTCAGGGCAACGGCGGCCTCGCCGCGTGGATCCCAATCTCCGTCGCCCACGGACTGCTCACGATGGTCAACACCTTCGTCGCGCAGAACATGGGCGCCGGCAAGCCCGAGCGCGGCCCCGCCTACGCGTGGAACGGCTTCTGGCTCGCGATGCTCTACTGGCTCGTCATCCTGATCCCGCTCGCCATCGCGGTCCCGTTCCTCTTTGACTACCTCGCGCAGCCCAGCGCAGGCCAGCCCGGCATGGACGCGCGCCAGGCCACGCTCTCCGCTCAGTACGGCTCGATCCTCCTCTACGGCGCGGGCATCACGCTCGCGACGCGCGCGGTCGGCCAGTTCTTCTACGGCATGCACCGGCCCGGCGTCGTCATGACCGCCAGCATCCTCGCCAACGTCGTGAACCTCTTCATCTCGTGCGTGCTCGTCTATGGCAACGGGCCCATGCCCGAAGCGCTCGGGCTCTTCGGCCGCGTCTGCTCGTCAGTCGGCGTCGCGCTCAACATCCCCGCCATGGGCATCGCGGGCTCCGCGATCGGCACCGTCATCGCAACCGCCGTCGAGCTCGCCATCCCGCTCGCGCTCTTTCTCGGGCCCAAGCTCAATCGCCTCTACGCAACCCGCGCGGCGTGGCGCCCGAGCGTTTCCCACCTCAGGGACCTCTTGCGCCTCGGCTGGCCCGGCGGCATCATGTTCGGAAACGAGATGATCTGCTGGGGCTTCTTCATGGTCTACCTCGTCAGCCGCTTCGGCCCCGAGCACACCACCGCCGGCTGGATCGCGCACCAGTACATGTCACTCTCGTTCATGCCCGCCGTCGGCATCTCCGTCGCCGTCACCGCGCTCGTGGGCAAGTACCAGGGCATGGGACGCAGCGACATCGCCGCGGCACGCGCGTGGCTCGGCGTGCGCATCGCGATGGTCTACATGGGCGTCTGCGCCGCGATCTTCCTCCTCTTCCCGGGCGTGCTCATCGGCCTCTTCGTCGACGACGCCACCGATCCCGAGCAGAAGAAGCGTCTGCTCTGGCTCGGGCAGAAATTCCTGATCGCAACCGCCGCGTTCCAGCTCTTTGATGCCGTTGCGATGGTCCTCTCGGGCGCGCTGCGCGGCGCTGGCGACACCATCATCCCCGGCATCGCCACCGTCCTCAGCGCTTGGATCATCATCGTCGGAGGTGGGCTCGCGATGGTCTACTTTTTCCCCGGGCTCGAGAGCCTCGGCCCCTGGATCGCCGCCGCGGCGTACATCGCGGTCCTTTGCGTGATCCTCCTCCTGCGCTTTGTGTCGGGGCGCTGGAAGTCAATCAAGCTCGTTCATGGTGACGCGCCGCCAGCAGCAAGTTGAGCCCCGCCGCCAGCGCCAGATCCAGATCCGCGTGCACGCGTCCCTCTTCCAGCAACTCACCCGCGCCCGCCTGCTGGAGCTGGAGAAACTGCGAATGTGTGAGGCCCGCGAGAATCAGGCTCCGACGCTGCGATCGCAGGCGCTCCAGCAGCGCGCGAAGCTCGCCAGCCGAATCGGCATTCAGCGCCGTCACGTCGGTCAGATCGAGCACGACGACGCGCACCTCGCTCGCGAGCCCCTCGCTCCACGCGACAAGGTTGGGCAAACGCTGCACGCGCACCGGATCGCGGCGCTTGCTGGGCGCATGATCGTCACGCGTGCCACGGCGTGCCGCACGGCCATCACGACCATTGCGGCCACCACGCCGCAGATGGAAGAGCGCCAGCGAAGCGGGAAGTCCATACCCCAACTCGCCCACAAGGTTCGATGGCTCCAGCTCCGCGATCGGTCGTCGCAGATCCTGATAGACGATCCAGAGCAGGAACACAACCGGCGGGAACATCGCGAGCCGAGTGGCAAACTCGAAGGCAGCAGCCCCAAGCCCCGCGCCCAGCGCGAACGAAACAAGGATCGTCGCAAGCAGCACGATGCGCCACGAAGTCGGATGAGCGCCGGGCGAACGCCAGACATCACGCGCGAACGAAACACCCGTGACGAGCTTCGACGCCGCGCGCTCGGGCCCCGCGCCGCGCCGGACTCCAGCCCAGAAGACCGCCACCGCGCGCGAGATCTCAAGGCCCAGATCTGTCAGCACGCCAGTGACGTGCGTGGTCCGAACAACGCCGCTGGAGATGCGCGTGATCGTCGCGTTCTGCAGTCCCATCGCGACGGAGGCAACGCCCGCCATCGCGTACAAACGCCAGCCCGTCTCCGTGACCGATGGATCATGGAACTCAACCAGAATCGCAAAGGCCGTGAGGAGCGCGGCCTCAATGGCCATCGGCAGCACATAGATCGAGGCCCACGCCCGGCGCTTGGCGACCTCGATCACCAGTCCCGAAGCGAGTGCGCCAAGCAAGAACGCCATCATCAGGAACAGCGAGAAACCAGCCAGGCCCCACTGCATTCCGGTCGTGCGCAGGCCAAGGTCAGACACGGTTCCCGAGACATGGCTGACGACATGGCCGCACGTCAAGACAGCGATGATGTTCGTATAGCCCGCGACCCAGGCCAGCGTGATGGCGAGTCGCGCCTGCTGCGTCGCGGAATGTGCCTGCGAGACGAACATGGCAACTCCGTGGCCCGGGCATGCGCCGTAAGCGCCGGCCTCGCGCTGGTTGTAGGCTCCCACAACCCCACCACGCGGCGGCGCAGCATTGAGCGGCCGGACCAAATACACTCTTGCGATGCTCGACCAGTTCCCCACTTCGACGCGTCGATTCCTCAGTCTCTCCGCCCGCCCGGCGATCATGGCCAGCGTGCTCGTCGCGGCCGCCGCGGCGCTCGGAGGCTGCTCGGTCACGCGGTACGGAGAGCTTCGCAACAAGGCCAGCGACGTCGAGTCCGAGCTCAAGTCCGAGCAGCGGCGCGTGGTGGCCATGGCCCCGGGGGAGGGCGAGAAGGACGCGCGGCTCGATCACCTGACGGGCCTGCGAGCCATGCTCTCGGCGACCAACATCGGGCTCAGCGCCACGCGCTACGCCATCCCCGAGGAGAAGCGCGACCTCGCGTACGACGTGCTCGAAGAGGCGTACGGCACGATCGAGTGGAATATTCCGCTCGGACCCAGCGAGCGCAAGCGCGCGATGCCAGCGCGGTTCAAGAACGGCGCGCTGAAGCTGGATTGATGCCGCGCGAAGTCGGGCCGCTTCACGGCGCAGCAGGCTCGGCAGTCACGGTGCTCACGGCGCTCGGCGCGGCCGAAGCCTGCGGCATGCCAGACATGCCAGACACGCCAGACACGCCAGACATGCCAGACATGATCGCCTCGATGCGGCGCGCTAGCCGGACCGCAAGCTGCGGATCCTCGCCCAACGGGACGAGCTGCCCAGCCCAGATGCCGCGCTCCGTGAGCTTTGGATCGATGGTCGTGGTGGTGCTGCCGACGGCGCGGCTCGCGGGCCTGACGCCGGGGCTCTGCAATCGGAACACGGTCGCGCGAACCACGCCGGAGGAGGCCTGCTCGGTTCCTGCGGGCACCAGCGTGAACTCGATCCTGATGGCGCGCTCGTGCTGGTTCAGCAGGTCGTCGAACTCCTGCCCGAGGGTCGACTGTTCGCGGTGCCACGGAGTTGCGATTCCCGCCGTAGCCTTCGGCGCGGTCGTGATGACGCCTTCGGCAGCGTCGACGCGCTCGATCTCAAACTGGTACTCGCGGAGCGCCTGGCGCGAAGCATCGAAGGCAGTCTCGAACGCGCCGGGCGCGATCTCGAACCGCGCTTCGCCGCTGGCCTTGCAGCCGCCGAGCACAAGGGCCGCGGCGATCAGGGCGAGCAAGCAACGTCCGAGCCGGTTCGCAGCGCCGCGCTTGGACGGGCGCGTGGCAGAACGAGAAGCGCGATGGTCATGGTCGTGGATCATCGGCGTGAGCCTAGGGAGCCAAGTGCGCATGCGGACTATGAGACCCGGCCGCGCCGGATCCAGCTCGCGGAACGGTCGGGCGGTTCGGTCGCCCATGGCCGCGAGGCTGGCCTCCTATCCTTTTCTTCCGCTCGGTCCCCTGCGCCGCACACTGCCTGATCCGAGTAGATCGAGCGGTCAAGCGGTTCGCGGCGGGTGCCGGGCGTCCCCCCACGGCCCGCGGCCGCACGTTGGTCTGACTATATGTTTGTACCTTCTGATCTCACCTCGGAGTTTTCATGCAGAGCCAGCCAAGCGCCGCCCGCATCTCGCCAGCGACCACGACCAACTTCACCCCGGGGAAGGACGAGCCGCGCGTGGTGATTCTGGGCGCAGGACCAACCGGGCTCGGCGCCGGGTATCGCCTGAAGGAACTTGGGTATCGCAACTTTGTGATCTACGACCGGAACAACTATGTCGGCGGGCTGGCGCATTCGTTCACCGATGCGCAGGGCTTCACGTGGGACATCGGCGGGCACGTGATGTTCAGCCACTACACCTACTACGACCAGTGCTTCGAGAAGCTGATGGGAAGCGAGTTCACGCTCAACAACCGCGAGAGCTGGGTGCGGATGATGGACCGCTGGGTGCCGTACCCGTTCCAGAACAACATCCGCTATCTGCCCAAGGAAGCGACGTTCGAGTGCATGGCCGGGCTGATGAAGGCGCAGTCGGGAAAGGGGAAGATCAAGAGCCCCAGGGACGCCGCGAACTTCGGCGAGTTCATCGATGCGGTCTTCGGCGAGGGGATCGCCAAGCACTTCATGCGTCCGTACAACTTCAAGGTCTGGGCCTATCCGCCCGAGCGGATGAACAAGCACTGGATCGGCGAGCGCGTCGCGATGATCGATGTTGATCGCGCGCTCAAGAATGTCATCCTCGGCACCGACGACTTTGGCTGGGGCCCCAACAACCAGTTCAAGTTCCCGCTTCGCGGCGGCACCGGCGAGTTCTACTCGCGCTTCGGGCCCGCGATCGGCCTCGATGATGAGAAGGGCGCGGGGCACATCCGCCTGGGCAAGCAGGTCGCGCGGATCGACGCGGACGCGAAGGTCGTTCACTTCGAGGATGGCAGCACCGATCGCTACGACGTGCTGGTGACGACGATGCCGCTTGACGTGCTGTGCAACAACGTGCTCAAGCAAGCATCTGGCGGCGGACTCGCGGAGATGGCGCAGCGCTCGCGCGGCCTCTTGCACAGCTCGGGGTACATGGTGGGCATCGGGCTCAGGAGCCGCGCACCGGGCGCGGGGACACCGAGCACGATGAGCTGGATGTACTTCCCCGAGGAGAACTGTCCCTTCTATCGCGCGACGTACTTGTCGAACTACTCGCCGCACATGACGCCCGACAAGGACAACTATTACTCAATCCTCTGCGAGGTTTCTGAGAGCGACATGAAGGCGACGCCGGGCGAGCACGGCAAGCACCCAGATCGCGTCGTTGAGGACGTGATCAACGGCCTTGAGAACTGCGGCATGCTGGAGCCCGGCGAGCGCGAGCAGATCGTGAGCCGCTGGTGCTACTTCGCCGACTACTCGTATCCCACGCCAAGCGTCGAGCGCGACGAGATCCTGGCCGACGTGATTCCATGGCTCGAGGCCCGCGGCATCTACTCACGCGGCCGGTTCGGCATGTGGAAGTACGAGGTCGCCAACACCGACCACTCGCTGATGCAGGGTGTGGAGCTCATCAACCGACTGTTGCTGGGCGAGCCCGAGACGACCATCGGCATGACGTACACCGTGACGACCGACGGTCGCAACGCCGCGGTGCACGAGCGTCCGGCGCACGCAGGCAGCGGCGAGAAGCGCCTCGCGGCGGGCGGAGTAGGCACGGGTGCTGGGGGTGTTGGGGGTGCTGGGGATGCTGGGACTGTCACGCCCATTCTCGAGCCCAAGCCCGTCGGCGATCTCAACACGGGCGAGGTCAGCGAGGACGAGCTCGCGATCAGCGACGGCCGCACGGGCCAGCGGCGGTAGGCCGCCGGTTCCCTGCCGGAGCAACTCCCTCATCCTCTGAGTCCTTTGGCAGGCTTCGGCACTTCCCGGACTAGGCATTTTGTCTTCGAGTGTTCGTTCGTCATTTGGCCGCGTGGGACTCCCCATACGTAGTCGGTCTTCGCTATGGACTTGCAGGCTTCCGCTGGCCAACGCGAGCATGGATTTGCCTGAATGTGATGGTCGGAGATGACGAGTAGGTGGCCTTTCCCGATTTTGTGGCGCACATTGTGGATGAATCTTGGAACCAGGCGGGTCCGGGAGGCTTGGTTGGCGTGGCTTGACGTGGCACGTCCAAGTTCCAATGTTCGCTCGCGCGATGAGGCTTGAAGCGGGCTGAGAAGCGGGTTTGGGGCGGAAGAGGCCGCGAGATGGGTGTGTCGGCCTGCGGCGAGAGCCGGGGCTTGGTGTTGAATGGGATCGGGGCGGGTTCCATTGGGAACCACCCGTTGGGGCTGGTGCACGGGGTGTGCAGCGGCTTCATCGCGCCAGATGGCTGGCGCTCGTGCGGGATGCGTGTGACGGTTTGGGCGTGCGACGGTGGTCGCGGCCTGAGCGTGTGGCTCGCGCTCGAACGTGGGGTTGGAATACAGGCGAAGTCCTCGACCAGAGGACAAGCCGGGCGTGTCCGCGTTACGCGGGCTCTTTCGGTGGTTGAAGTGCGGGCTGTGTCTGCGGGCGGCGCTAGCGATGCGCAGTTCGCGGGGGCGTGGTGCTTGAGATGGTGCGGCGTTTGTGCCGCGCATCGACGGGCGCACGCGGGTGAGTTCGGTGTGTTTGGACGTGTGTGGCCTGTCAGGACGAGCAGGTTGACCTCGGGCCTTCCCGGCGAGATGTGTGAAAATGAGCGCTTTGTCACGACAAACTGAGATGCCCCCGCTGCTCGTGGCGGACTGGCAGGCCGACGTGACGGCGCTCCTTGACGAGCACCATCTTTCGGCGTGGTCGGACCTGCCCCAGCGGCGGACGCAGTTTGCCGTTTCGCTCGGGCAGTTTCTCGGCAGCCAGCGCGACACCGAGGTGTGCGTTTTCTACGGCAAGTTCATCACCGATCTTGAGTCGTTCTGTTACCAGCTCGAGCGGGCGGTGCCGGGTCCGAGCCTTGATCGCGCCATCGAGGGGGATACGGGGATCGTGAGTTTGCTGCGGGCGCGGGCCAGCATCAAGGGTCGGCCGGAGACGAAGTATCGGTTTTACATCTGGCACGATGCCGACGTGCTGCTGCGCCATAACAAGGCTCTCTTCGGCCAGATTGTGGACGCGATGGCGGGCGTCGCGGCGGAGGCGGAGTATGTCAGCGATGATCTGCTGCTGATCCATCGGTCCGTGCTGGTTGGTTCGTCGCTCCTGGACATCTACTCCGAGGACGAGAACGCGCAGTTCAACTCGTGGCTTCGCGATGGGAGCGGCGAGCCGTACTGGCAGCTCGTGACGGGGCTCGCGAAACCATCGTTCATGCGGTACAAGATTGATGCGCTCTCGCACGCGGTGGTGCGTGAGCGGCTGCGGCTGACGTACGGCGAGGCTTGAGGCGGGAGAGAACGCCGCGGAAAGATCGAGAGAGACGGTCGCGCTGGGGCGAAAGCCTAAGCTGCGACCGCTTCTCGTTTTTGGAAGGGTGGATTGCGGCGAGCCATGAGTGATTGGCCCGCGTTACGAGCAGCCTGTCGGGCTGCTGAAGGTAGAGTTGAGGGTGGAAACGCGGCGTGCTTTCCGGGGGTGTCGTCGCTTTGCTTCGCTTGCTCCTTCACGCCCTGGCTACGAGCGTGAAGACCTTCGGCCTCGAAGGAACGCCGCACGGAGTAGAGTTGATCGCTGCGCATCGAAGAGCCACGGTGTGGCGTAGCTTGAAATCTGAGCATCGAAGGAAGTTGATTCGCAATGGCTTGGTGCCCGAGCCTTGAAGAAAGTCGAATCACATTGGCTTGGTGTTCGGGTCTTGAGAACACGCACGCATTGGCTTGGTGCCGTTGGCTGCGAGCCGGGGCGATGGTGAACGCGATTGGCCTTTGCGTTTGAGGGCAAAATGCGTTCCGAGGTCGGGTGCGTTCCTAGAGTGGATCTTCACCTTGGAGCTGACCATGGGACTTTTAGATGGCAAGGTCGGGATGGTGGTTGGGATTGCGAATGAGCGGAGCTATGCGTGGTACATCGCGCAGAGCCTGATGGCGCAGGGGGCGACATGCGCTTTCACGCACTTGCCCGGGGAGCGGAACCAGGCTCGCACGCTGCGGTCGGTGAACGCGCTAGGTGCGAGCAATCCCTGGCTGCGGCCGCTGGATGCGGGGAAGGATGAGGACATCGCGGTTGCGTTCGAGCAGTACGGCGCGACGTTTGGGCGGATGGATTTTCTGATCCACTCGATTGCGTTTGCGGAGCGCGACTTGCTGCAGCCGGGGAAGTTCATCACGACGCCACGGGCGCAGTACTTATCGGCGATTGATGTCTCGTCGTACACGCTGCTGGGGCTGGCGCGGGCGGCGCATCCGATTATGGCGAAGTCCGGGGGCGGGTCGATCCTTGCGATGAGCTACTACGGCGCTGAGAAGGTGGTGCCGGGGTACAACATCATGGGCGTGGCGAAGGCGGCGCTTGAGTGCACGGGGCGTTACCTCGCGAGCGACCTTGGCGTCGACAAGATCCGCGTGAACATCATCAGCGGCGGCTATCTGCGGACGCTGGCGTCGTCGGCTGTTGGCGGGACTGGGAAGATGGAGGAGGAAGTGGCGAAGCGCTCGCCGCTGAGGCGGAATGTGGAGGGGAGCGATGTCGGGGGGACGGCGGCGTTCCTGTGCAGCGACTTGTCGGCGGGGATCACGGGCGAAGTGATCTACGTTGATTGCGGGATCAACACGATCGGGGCGTGAGTCATCACGATCGCGGGGCGGGCAGGGCCGAGAAGTGCGGGCTGGCGCGAGATTGTTCAAGCGATCCGACGCGGATTGCCGATCCCTAACACATGCCGGTATCTCCAACCAACATCGCGCAATCTCTTGCGGGCCTTGGTGCTGCGGAGCGGGTGAAGGCTGCCGCGAAGAAGGATGAGGCTGCGGCGCGGAAGGTGCGGCGGCGCGGCGAGGACGAGCTGATTGTCGGCGCGGAAGCGGTGGATGCATCGGAGAAGGTGCGGCCGCTGGCGGGCAATGGCGAGGAGGAAGCGCGCGAGGACCGCGAGAGTGGCGAGGGATCGTTGGGATACTCGCCGCGGAAGGTGGCGAAGAAGCTCGAGCCAAAGCCGCGGCTGGACATTGCGGGGTGAGTAAGTGAGGGGTGGATGCGCGCCGCGCGAGGGTGTGCGGCGCGGTTCGCTTGGGAAACGGAGCGCGATGGCAGGACACCGGCCGGGAGGCCGGTGCTACGGGCTGCTTGTGTTCGTTGTTGCTCCTAGCCTTTTGTGTGGACTCGATTGTTGTTGAGAATCTGGTTGTTGGGCTTTCCGGGCGCTTGGTGCTTGGAGGCGTCAGTGCAGGGTTTCCTGGCGCGAGTTTGACGGCGGTGGTTGGCGCGAATGGGGTTGGGAAGACGACGCTGCTTCGGGCGATGCTTGGGGCGGTGGTGCCGCGTGCGGGGCGGGTGGTGCTTGGTGGTCGCGAGGTGTTGCGTCTTGGTGCGCGAGAGCGGGCTTCGGTGCTGGCG
Organism: Phycisphaerales bacterium; assembly: GCA_038323185.1. Lineage (GTDB taxonomy): Bacteria > Planctomycetota > Phycisphaerae > Phycisphaerales > UBA1924 > JBBASU01. Next base: position 14,639 of record JBBQGR010000012.1, read on the forward strand.
TATGTGCCGCAGCGGGCTGAGGGGGCGTTTGGCTTCAGTGTGCGCGAGATGGTGGCGATGGGGCGGTATGCGCGGGGCGGGGGTGGGGCGGGCGCGGTGGAGGCGGCGCTGGAGCGGGTGTCGCTGATGGACCGGGCTCACGAAGCGTTTGGTTCGCTGTCGGCGGGTCAGCAGCAGCGGGCTGTGCTCGCGCGGGCGCTGGCGCAGCTTGATGCGTGCGAGGAATCGAACTTGTCGGGGAAGGTGCTGCTGGCGGATGAGCCGGTGGCTTCGATGGATGCGGGGTTCGCGCTGTCGACGATGTCACTGATGGCGGAGCTTGCGCGGCGGGGTTTGTGTGTTGTGTGCGTGATGCACGATCTGAATCTGGTGCTGCGGACTGCGACGCGGGGGCTGGCGCTTGGGGAAGTGACGCGGGGGGCGGGGAGCGTTGTGGTGGGCGCGGGCGAAGTTCGGGAGGTTGTGACGGCGGGTGCGATGTCGAAGCTGTTTGATGCGCGGTTTGAGATGCTGGAGGATGGTGGCGCGAGGGCGCTGGTGGCGACTGCGGCTTCGGGCTTGGCGGCGGGGAGTGGCGTTGGTACGGGCTCTGGAATGGGTGATCGGGAGGGCGCGGGTCGCGTAGGATCGGGGCACATATGACGATCCAGCAAGTTCTTCGATGGCTCGCGGGCAACATCCAGTTGCTGGTGGTGCTTTTGGTTTTTGGCGCGCCAGTGGCGATGGGGATTCTGAACTACATTCGGAAGCAGTCCCAGAAGCGGCGCGAGGCTGTGATGCGCGAGCGCGAGGCGCTCGAGGAGCTGCGCACGGGGCGGCGTGTGGATACTTCGCCGAGCGCGGCGGAGACGTTTGGCGATCCTGCGGCGAGTATTGAAGCGGAAGCGGATGGTGCGCGGCCGCAGACGACGCTGGTGCGGCTTCCGGGTGGTGTGGTGATTGAGATGCCGCTGCCGCCGCAGGCGAAGGTGCCACCGGCGCGGGGCGGATCGACGCGAACATCGCCGGGCCGAGTTTCGCCATCGCGGCCTGTGCCTCGGGATCGTGCGCCAGCGGGAACGAGTGGGACGATGCGGCCAGCGCCGACGTTGCGCCCTTTGCCGCACCAGCCGAAGGGGACTTCGGCTCCGAGCGGCATCAGCCAGGGTGGGATGATTGCGCAGGCGCAGCGCCGCGAGGCGACGGGCAAGCGCGAAGCGAAGCAGGACAAGGTTGATCAGGTTGTGCGAGGGCAGGTTCGGCAGGCGCAGCGTGAGGACGATGCGAAGCGGCGCGCGGAGGTTGCGGCGCGAGACAGGGCGCGTGTCGAGCGCGAGGCCGAGGACAAGGCGGCGATGGCGCTGGCCTTTGCGAACCCCACCGAGCGCGCGACGGATGCGCAGTCGAAGCGGGCGACGCAGGCTGGCGCGCCGCTGAACATGGCGCGCGGGTCGGGCATGACGGGCGTTGCGGCGACGGCAGGTGGGATGTCGCCAGCCGAGTTACGCCGCGCCATTATCATGCAGGAGTTGTTGGCGGCGCCGGTGTCGATGCGCGAGGGGCAGGGGGCCTGGAAGCCGCCGCTGTAGCCGCTGTAGTTGGAAGAGGGGGGCTGGGATGGGATGAAGCGGGGCGGGCGGGGCGTGTGCGTGGTGCGGGTTTGATGCGGGTTTTATCCGATTGGAAGCCGGGTTGTTTTGCGTGTGCTGGGAGCAGCCCGTCGGGCTGCTAGACAAAGGCAAGGTTGGATTTTCGCGGCGTGCTTTCCGGGGGTGTCGTCGCTTTGCTCCTCCACAACCCGGCTTCGAGCGTGGAGGCCTTCGGCCTCGAAGAGACGCGCCAGCGGAGTGGCGTGGTTTTCACGAGCCTTGCTATTCGAGACGGCGATCCGATGTGATGATGTTGCAATTGCGCTGGACTGAAGAGGCACGCCAGCGGGGTGGCGTGTTACTCGCGTGAAGGCACACGGCGCTGAGCGGCGTCGTACCCAGGAGGCTTGGTATCCGGGACGCGTGTTGAGTTTGCGGCAAAGTCCGCTTTGAGTTGCTGGCGATCTTGGGCTTTAGTCGCCGGGTATCAGCCCTGCGGGCGTGCTGGCTTGTTCGTTTGGCGGCGGTGGGACGAAGGGGAAGTACTCCCACCAGTCGCGGTCGCGTGAGTATATTGGGTACATGTAGGTGCCGCCAGCGGCGAAGACTTGCTCGCTGGTTTCTTGTGCTTTATACCATGTGGCCCAGGCGGCGCGTGAGAGGCCGAGGTCCTGGCCGGTGAGGGTGCGGAGAGAGGAGCGGCAGGCGTCGGTGACGGCGAGGTTGTCGTCGTCGAGCGTCTGGATCAGGAGCTCGACGACGCGGGTTTCGCGGTATTGGCCGAGGGCTCGTGCGGCCTGGACTCTGACGGCGAACTCGGGCTCCTTGGCGGGATCGAGGCGTATCAGGAGGGGCTCGACGGCGCTGGGGCTGTGGAGGCGCTGGAGGGCGCGGGCGGCC
>JBBQGR010000013.1:0-15985 GCA_038323185.1 Phycisphaerales bacterium
CAATGGGCGGTGTGGCGGTGCCGATAGGCGTGGGTGATGAGTCGCTGGAGCGGATCTCGCGCGCGGCTTTGGTGACTGGTGCGCGGCGAGTGATTGTGCTTGGTGATCTGCTGCACGCGCCGGTGGGCGTGACGGCGGGGCTGGTGGAGCGGGTGTCGCGGTGGCGCACGACGCTGGATGCGGAGTTGTGCCTGGTGCCGGGGAATCATGATCGAGCGGCGGAGCGAGTGGTGGGGGCGTGGGGCATTCGGCTGCTGGACGCGGTGCACGAGGAGGGTGGGCTGACGCTGACGCATGTGCCGCCGGACTTGGGAGCGGATGGAACTCCGGGTGTGCGTGGCGCGCGTAGCGCGTTCGTTGCGGGACACGTTCATCCGGCGCTGAGTGTGCGAACCGGACGCGGCCCGGGCAAGGTCGCGTGCTTTCACTTGAGCGGGGCTTGCGGATCAACGCTGGTGTTGCCCGCGTTCAGCCGCTTTACGGGGGGCGTTTCTGTGCGGTGTGCGAGAGGCGGCGGCGAGCGGCTCTTTGCGGCCACCGACGAGGGGGTCTTGGAGGCATAGCAACTCGTGCGGATCGGGACCTGCGCGTGGGTGTGGTACAGTGGTCCGGGCTCGCAAACGTGGCGTGAGACCTCGTGGAGATGGCAGATGGCGGACAGGGCCGAACATGCCGAGCACGACGCGTTGCTGGAGCGTGCGCTCGCGGGCGACTCGCGATCGCTCGTTCGGCTGCTGGAAGCGCTAGGGCCGATCGTGCGGGCGCGGATCGAGCCGAAGATTTCGCACCATCTGCGGTCGTCGCTTGATGCCGACGACGTGATGCAGGTCACGTACATTGAGGCGGTGACGCGCATCTCGACGTTCCAGAGCGGCGGTAGCTCGGGCTTTCTCGCGTGGATCTCGCGCATGGCGGAGAACAATCTGATCGATGCGATTCGCTCGCTCGAAGCGGCGCGTCGACCGGATCCTTCGAAGCGCGTGGGGGCGCAGTCGCCCTCGTACGCAGAGTCGATGGCTTCGCTGGTTGACATTCTCGGGGCGACGAGCACGACGCCGAGCGTGTTCGCGGCCAGAGGCGAGGCCGCGACCGCGATGGAGCGGGCGATGGCGTCGCTGCCGCCGGACTATGAGAAGGTGATCCGAATGTACGACCTGCAGGCGCGGCCGATCGAGGAGGTCGCGGCGGCGATGGGCAAGTCGCAGGGTGCCACGTTCATGCTGCGGGCGCGGGCCCATGATCGGCTTCGGGAGGCGATGGGTGGGGACGCGGCAAAGTTTTTCTCGCAGGCTCCGTGAGTGCGGGTTGGAATCTTCGTTGATGGAGTGACGGCCCAGGAAACAGCACGTGCAGACGCCAAGCGACAACGACGCGGTAGGAGGGAAGGGTTCAGATGGCTCTGCGCGCGAGCGGAACCTGATCGAGGAGGCGCTGCGGCAGGGAATGCCTCGCGCAGTGGCGGCGATCATCGCGGATTCGATGCCGCCGGAGGGGACGTTCCCGGGGTACGAGCTGCTGCGCGAGATCCACCGTGGCGGGCAGGGGGTCGTGTATCAGGCGATCCAGACCTCGACGCGGCAGAAGGTCGCGGTAAAGGTGCTGCATGGCGGCCCGTTCAGCGGATCGTCGGGAAGGTCGCGGTTCGAGCGCGAGGTGCAGGTCCTTGGGCAGCTCAACCACCCGAACATTGTGGGGATCCATGACTCGGGCGTGACGGCCGACGGATCGTGCTTCTACGTGATGGACTACATCGCGGGGCGGACCTTGGACGAGGTGATTGCCTCGGGCAAGCTCTCGATCGAGGAGACGCTCAAGCTCTTCGCGAAGATCTGCGACGCGGTGAACGCGGCCCATCTGAAGGGGATCATCCACCGCGATCTCAAGCCCGCGAACATCAGGATCGATGGGAGTGGCGAGCCGATCGTCGTTGACTTTGGCCTGGCGAAGATCGCGCTGCCCGAGATGGCCGCGGACGGGGACTCTGGCCAGCAGCGGATGGTGTCGATGACGGGCCAGTTCATCGGATCGCTGCCGTGGGCCAGCCCCGAGCAGGCCGAGGGGATTCCGGGCAACATCGATGTGCGTACCGACGTCTATTCGCTGGGCGTTGTGATGTACCAGATGCTGACGGGGCAGTTCCCATATGCCGTCGTCGGCAAGATGCGCGATGTGCTGGACAACATCCTGCGGGCCGAGCCCGCGCGGCCGAGCACCGTGCGGCGGCAGGTGAATGACGAGGTCGAGACGATCGTTCTCAAGTGCCTGAGCAAGGAGCGGGACCGGAGGTACCAGTCCGCGGGTGAGCTCGGGCGCGATATCCACCGCTACCTGAAGGGTGAGCCGATCGAGGCCAAGCGCGACAGCGGCTTGTACATGATGAGCAAGGCGCTGCGCCGGTATCGCGCGGCGGCGCTCGTGGCGTGTGGCGTGCTGGTTCTCTCGCTTGGGTTCTCGATCGCTATGGCGGGGCTGTATCGGCGTGCGAGCTTAGCGCAGGGTGCGGCGGTGGCGGCGCTTGCCTCGGAGCAGGCGGCACGCGAGAAGGAGGCGACGCAGCGGGCGCGAGCCGAGGAAAACTTTGAGGCGGGTCACCGGCTTGCGATGCGGATGATGACGGATCTGCACGATGAGATCGCGGACCTCCGCGGCGCGACCGCGGCGCGTGAAATGGTGCTGGAGGAGGCGCTGGCGTATGTGTCGCGATTGCGCACGGAGGCGGGCGACAACCCCTCGCTGCTGCGTGATCTCGCGGACGCATACGACCGCGTCTCGAAGCTGCAGGGCGGCGCGTATCGCAGGCGGCTTGCAGAGACCGCGGCCGCAACCGAGAACCACGCGAAGGCACGCGAGATTCGCACGAAACTGCTGGAACGGTTCCCTGATGAGGCTCGGTCGCACGCGGACGTGGCGCAGAGCCTGCTGAGATCGGGACAACTCAAGCGCGAGGCCCGCGCGACCGCCGAGGCGCGAAGCGCGCTGGAACTGGCGGGCGTGGCGATCGGGAAGGCGCGACGTGCGGCGGATGCCGATGGCGCGATGAAGGCGCGGCTGGATGAGCTGCAGGCGGAGGTCGCGCGGAGCCTGGGTGACATCGACTTCCGGCTTGCCGAGGAGGCCTCGCGGATTGCCGATGCCAGCGGCGAGGGCGCGGCGGCGGCACGCTCGCGGGCCGAGGCGCTGGTCGCGACGGCGAGCGAGAACTACGCCGCGGCGGAGCGGATCTGGACCGCGCGGCTCGGGGCTGATTCGAGCGATCGCAAGGCGATGCGGGCGCTAGGAACGCTCGCAGATGAGCGATCGGAGGCGCTTGTCGTGCTGGCGCGGGCGCGGCGCTCGTGGGCGGAGGCGGCGGGAAAGTCAGCGGATGCTGCTGCGGCCCGCGTAGCGCTGGATCAATCGCACGAGTTGCTGCGACAGGCGCGAGCCCTCTCCGTCGCGGCGCTGGATCGGTTCAACGCGATGGCGAAGCAGCGCCCGGCGGATGGCGTGGTTCAGCGGGACCGGTATCTATCGCTGCACGCGATCGGTGTGACATGGATGGAGGAACGGGAGTCACGGGACGCAAACGACTCCGTGCCCGGTGCGGACTTGGAGGCGTCGAAGGCTGGCAGGCTGTCCATAGGGAACGAAGCGAGAGACTACTTTCTAGCGGCGCTTGTGGTGGCGCGCGGGCTGGCGAGCACGGACCTGCGGAGCCTGGAGGCCCAGCGCGACGTGGCGATCTGCCTCAACAAGGTGGGCAATGAGTTGAGGGACGAGGGAGAACTCGAAGAAGCTCGCGCACACTTCGTCGAGTCTCGCGACATCCGCGCGATGCTCTATCGCACCGATCCGATCCCGCGGCATCGGCTTGATCTGGCGCGTGGGCTCTTCAAGCTTGGCGATGTTGAGGCGAAGATGGGCGACAAGGCGACGGATCCGGCCGACGTGCGAAAGCACATGCAGCTCGCCGCCGGGAGTTTTCAGGAAGCGATGCAGCACTTTCACGAGCTCGTGACCGATGGCGCAATCGCAGCAAACGCTCGCGACTTCACGCTCACGGCAAGCCGGCTGGAGCAGGTGCGGGCACGGCTGCGGTGAAGAGGTCTGGAAGGTTGTCCGGGGTCGAGGGCGGGGCGGCGGAGAAGCGTCCCATAAATGCTTGGGCTGATGGCACCCGCCGGGGTGAGTCGGGATCCCGGCAGAACTTCATAGGTCCTGATTGGAGTGCGCGGGCAGTTCTGATACGCTGTCAGGTTCTGAGAGAGCTCGAGAGGAGAGCAGAGATGTCCCGAACCGTGTGGATTCTGGCCGCGGCTGGAAGTGTGATGTGCGTTGGTTCTGTCGCTCAGGCGCAGCTGACGCGAACATGGGCCTCGACCACGAGCGGGCTGTGGCGGAGCGCGAGCAACTGGTCGCCGAGCACGAGCTTCCCTGACAACATCGATGGGAACCAGTACAACGCGGTGATCGGCGTTGCGGGGAATGCTTACACGGTGAGTCTCGCGGGAGGGCTGCTGCCGCTGCGCCGGCTTGACCTGACGTCGGTCGATGCGGAGCTGGCCCTTGGTGGCAACACGATCACGGTGTCGAACGGGTTCCTCATCTCGGGACAGGCGCTGATCTCGGGGAACGGTCGGATCGAGTCCGCATCGGGCGCGTCGCTGGAGTTCCGCGGCGGGAAGCTCGTGAGCGCGGGGCAGGTCATCAGCCGCGGGACGCTGCTCTTCTCGGATGATGACAACGATATCTGCGACACTGACATTGATCACGAGGGTGAGGGCGCGGCGTGGAGCGGCGGCGACATCATCATGGGCATGGGGGCCAACTTCCTGCTCGGCGCGGGCCGAGCCTTTGATATCACGAGTAACGGGCAGCTTCGCTGGAACAACATGGGTGCGGCGCCGACGTTCACGAATCGCGGCATTGTCCGCAAGGACTCGGCGGGCTTGACGACGACTGTCGGGGTTGCAATCGACATGACGGGTGGGGCAATTGAAGTGCTGTCGGGCCAGCTGCGCACGGACGGCGTCGCGACGGCTGGCAATGTTCTCGCCGAGGCGCGATATCTCGTTGCGGACAACTCGACGCTTGATCTGATGGGTGCCACGATCCAGACGAACAATGCTGATGTGACGCTGCGAGGTGTGAACTCGCAGTTTAATGCCCTGAGCGAGCTGGCGACGATCGCGGCCACGGGGACGCTGCGGCTTGAGCAGGGCCGCGCGTTCGCGACGGTTGGTTCGCTGAGCAACTCCGGGCGGCTGATTGTGGACGGGGCCGCGTCGGCACTCTTGATCGCGACGGACCTGACCAACACGGGCGAGATCACGCTCAACGCGGGGGCCCTGACGATCCAGCCCGGCGGAACGCTGACGAACATCGTTGGCGGTGCGCTCGATGGCGGAACGTATTTGCTGAGTGGTGGCGCGCAGCTGCGTGTGCCGACGGGCAGCGTGCAGACGCTCGCGGCACGCGTGGAGCTTGCGGGGATCGGCGCGGACCTGGTCAGCTCGTCGACTGGTGACTCTGTGCTCGCGCCGCTGAACCTGATCACCGGAACCGGGCGGCTTGCGGTCTCGAACGGGCGCAACTTCGCCACGCAGGGCGATGTGACCGTGCAGGCGGGCGGCTCGGTGCGTGTCGGGGCGGGTTCGGAGCTTGTGGTGAACGGGGTCGTGACCAACTTCGCCGCGGGCGAGTTCAATGATGGAGCCTTTGAGGTCCTTGGCCGCCTGCAGTTCAACGGGGCCGACATCCAGATCGTCAACGCGGCGGTCTCGCTCGAGGGTGGTGCTGAGTTTGTGGATGAGACGGGCCTGAGTGCGCTGCGCAACGTCAATCAGGTCGGCGCGTCGGGCAACGTCTCGATCTCGAACAACTTCGATCTCACGCTGACAGGCGACCTCGCTCAGCGCGGCCGCGCGACGGTGGGGGCGGGCTCGACGCTGCTGGCGCCGGGAACGATCACGCAGTTTGCAGGCGCGACCACAACGCTCAATGGTGGCACGATCCAGACAGCCAACTTCGACATTCAGGGCGGCACGCTCGCGGGCTCGGGCCTGATCAACGGGCGCGTGGTGAACGCGGGCATCATCAGCCCCGGCGCCTCGCCGGGTGAGCTGCTCGTGACGGGCGATGTTGAGGTGCGGCTGGGCGGCGAGATCCTGATTGAGCTTGCGGGCAGTGGCCTCGCGGGCACCGACTTTGATTTCATCGCGATCTCGGGCGAGCTGGCCTTCGAGTCGGGGCTTGCGGGCGTGCTTCGTGTGGCGCTCCTGGGTGGGTACCAGCCGGTCCTCGGCGATACGTTCGAGGTGATCACGTATGGATCGCGCGTCGGCGGATTCGGCTCCTTTGCGGGTCTCAATCTGCCAAACGGGCTGTGGCTCGATCCGGTGTACGAGGGTCAGCGTCTGGTGCTGGTGACGGTGCCTGCGCCGGGCGTGCTTGGTATGGCTGGCGTGCTTGGGCTGGCGGCACTGGGCCGGAGGCGATGAAACCCAAGCTGGCATCGGCCTAAGAATCCTGCATGAGATGTCTGCTCGCACTTACCGGATGGTTCTTTCCGCGCATCGTAATCGTCGCGCTGGTGATCTTCGGCGATTACATCGGCCGCGCGTATGACACAACGATCTGGCCGCTGCTTGGCTTCTTCTTCATGCCCTTCACGACGCTCGCGTACGCCATCGCGCACAACGAGGGCGGCGGGCTCCAGGGGTGGTGGATCGCGTTGGTCGTCTTCGCGATTCTCGCCGACCTCGGCTTCATCGGCGGCGGGTCCAGCTCGGCGAGCAAGCGGCGCAAGGTTCGTGCGCGGTGAGCAAGCTGGCGTGTGATCACGCCTTCTTCACCGCTTGATCTCGCCTCCATCACGTCTTGTTCACGCCGTAATCACGCTGGCCTCACTCAAGCCCGCGCCATGGCTCGGCGGTGAACGCGGGGTTGAACTCAGCGACGGCCTTGCTTCCCAGGCCGAAGTAGCGAACCTTCTTGCCCGTCGTCACGAGGAAGATGAGCCAGAGATTCTGGTCGGGCCTGCTCTTTGAAACGGTCGGGAGCTCTTTCGCCGCGGTGATGGGCGAGCCCGGCAAGTAGCGGACTCGCGCAATGTTCATGTCCATGTACGCGTAGCCCACGGCGAGATACTTCTGGCCCTGCTGGTCCACGAGCGCCGGCGCCTGCTCTGGACCTGCGGCGGCCGCGACCGGATGCATCATCCCGAACTTGCTCGCGGGCCCAACATCAACGACGACCATCTGCACATCGGCCGAAGTGCGCACGTCCTCCACGCGCCGCACGCGGTCGATGGAGGTATCGGCAAGCTGCGAGACTTGGACCTCGGTCTCGCCCTGAATGATGAGATTGCGTGAGTGCTCGCTGAGCACTTCGAGGCCCGGCGTCTCGCCTCGCACGAACGCGATGGGCAGGCGATTGACGACCCAGATGCCATCGGGCACGCCCACGCCGCGTTGGCCACCGACGCCGCCGTTTGCCGCTGTTCCCGAGCCCGCCACGCGCCGCTCATCGGCGGGCATCTGGTTGCGGGCCGCGGCCGCGCCGCCGCCTGTTCCCGGCGGCGTGGAGGTATCGCACGCAGTGATCAGGGTGCTGGTTGTGAACGCGAGGATGCCAAGCGAGATCGCGGCGATGCGGCGTGAATCTGAAGTTGTCTGTCTCATCGCTGGTCCTCCGTGCGCGCTGTTGCGCTACAGCTTTCGATCAAGCAAACGGTAGCTGATGGCCTCGAGAACGTGATCGACCGTGACATTCTGCACGCCCGCCACATCCGCGATCGTCCGCGAGATGCGCCTGATCTTGTCGTAGGCGCGTGCGGAGAGGCCAAGCTGCGTCATGGCGTCGCCGAGCACGCCGCGGGAGGCGTCGTCCAATGGTGCGAGTTCGTCGAGCTGCTTGCCGGAGAGGCGTGCGTTTAGTGCGAATACGCCTTGTCGCTCGGTCTGGATCGCGCGCGCCTGCCGCACCTGCTCGCGCATGGTGCGTGTGCTTGTACCGACCCCGGGCGCCGAATCGGCCGCTGTGATGCCGCGCTTTCCGGAGGCTGTGCGAGAGAGCTCCTTCCACGGCACGGCTGGCGCTTCTACATGCAGATCGATGCGATCAAGCAGAGGCCCGCTGAGGCGCTCCATGTACCGCTCCATCTCGCGCCGGCCGAACTCACCCTTGGGCATGTCGCCCTTGGGCGTGGGATTCATCGCGGCGATGAGCATGAAGTTGGCCGGGAACCGCACCGCCGAGTGTGAGCGCGCGATGGTCACAACGTGATCCTCCAGCGGCTGACGCATCGCCTCCAGCACGTCGCGCGGGAACTCCGCGAGCTCATCCAGGAAGAGAACGCCACGGTGCGAGAGTGAAATCTCCCCCGGCCGCGGCACCATGCCACCGCCGACGATCGCGGGCGTGCTCGCCGTGTGGTGCGGCGTCCGAACAGGCCGCGTCGTCACCAGCCCCTGCCCCGGCGCGAGCTGTCCCGCGGCGGAATAGATCCGCGTGATCTCGACGGCCTCCTCGGGCGAGAGCGGCGGCAGAACGCCCGGCAGCGCCTTGGCCATCATTGTTTTGCCCGAACCTGGTGGCCCCAGCATCAGTAGATTGTGCCCGCCCGCCGCCGCGATCACGATCGCGCGCTTGACGGCTTCCTGGCCGCGCACTTCTGCGAAGTCGATCGGCGCAGTCGCCTGCGTCAGCAGCCCCAGCACGTCGGGCGTCGCCATCGGAATGGGCTCGAGTGCGCCCGTCAGCAGACCAACAACTTCCGCGAGCGTGCGAACGCCATAAACGTCAATCCCCGACACCACCGAAGCCTCCGCGGCGTTGTCCGCGGGCACCATGATCGCGGTGCATCCGCGCGCCTTCGCCATCGACGCCAGCGCCAGCGAGCCCTTAATGGGGCGCAGCCGCCCATCGAGCGCGAGCTCGCCCGCGAAGCAGATCTTGCGATAGTCGAGCGGTTCGTGATCGGCCGCGCCCGTGCTCAGACCCGTGTTCAGACCTGTATTCAGACCTGTGTTGGAACCTGCGTTCTGGCCGGGCCTCACTCCCGCCGCGACCGGGCGCGGGCGCAGCATTCCTTGCACCACGAGGATGCCGACGGCGATAGGCAGGTCATAGACCGGGCCCTCTTTCCGAACGTCCGCCGGCGCGAGGTTGACGATGATCTTCCCCTCCGGCCAGCGGTATCCGCTGTTGCTCATCGCGGAGCGCACACGCTCATGCGCTTCGCGCACGCCCGCGTCCGGCAGGCCGACAATGACGGGGCGATTATCCATCGGAGCGGTGCTGCCCAGCGCATGATCTACCTCGATCTCGCACGGCAGCGCGTCGATCCCTTGGAGCAAGTACGATTGAACCCTCGCGAGCATGTGCAGAGTGTACCGAACTGGAGGCAAACTGGTGGCGTCAGTCAAACAAGATTCTCGCGAGGCCCAAGGGCGGGACGCCAGCACGGTTTCTCAGGTCGTGTCAGCCGCTGCCGCCGCGAGCGTCGCCCTAACCGATGTCGGCGTGCGGTCTGGGTTCCTGCGGGCCATCGCTGCCGCCCTTGAAGCCGAACGTGAACGCGTCATCGCGGCCGCCGCAGCCGAAACGGCGCTGACACCCGATGAGCTCGCCCCCGAGTTCGCACGCATGGTCGGGGTCCTGCGGCAGTTTGCCGATGTCATCATGCGTCCCGAAACCTGGCGTCCCGCGAGCGATGCTGCGGTCGCGACGGAACTGCTCACCACGTCGCCGCCGGTGGGGCCTAACCTTCGGGCATGAAGAACGCAAAAAACTGGACGGTCGGGTTGCTCGCCTTGGCAGTCCTAGGGCTGGCCGGGTGCAGTTCGGACGGGAAGTGGAGTCTTGGCACCGCGTTGGTGGGCGGGGAGACTTTGGTGGCCCACGAACAACGGCTAGCCCGTGAAGCCCGGGAAGGGAAGTAGGGGCTCCGGGCTCAGCACCCGAAGCGAGGCCGACCACCCCGGCGGAACTCCGCCCGCCGCACGGAGGCGGTTCAAGCGGACCCCCGCCGCGTATGGGGTGATGGGGACGGATGGTGCGTCCGCCCTCGCCGCGGGATGCGCGCTGGTGGTGAAGGAGCATCCGGCCCATCCGCTGACGGGCCGCCTGATACATTCGGTCGTGCAAGGTGTTGCGGCGTCGTGTGGAATTGCGCCCGGTGTGGTTGGTTACGTTCGCAATGAAGATCCACGCGACTTCGGACCCGCGCAAGCGCTCGTGATTCACGCGGACATCGCCGCCGTCGGCTTCACCGGCTCGATCAGCGCTGGCATTGCCATCGCCGATCTTGCTCGAGCTCGGGCGCGACCGATTCCTGCCTTCTGCGAGATGGGCTCGGCGAATCCGATCTACGTCACGGCCGCCGCGATGAGCCAGCGGCCCGAAGCAATCGCCGCGGCACTCGCGCGCTCAATACTGGCACGCTTCGGGCAGCAGTGCACGCGTCCCGGCATCATCGTCTGCATCGGAAGAGAGTCCGCGATCATCGATGGCCCCTTCGTGCGGACCCTCGCGGCCGCGGTCGCCGCATCGCCATCACGCGACATGCTCGCGCCATGGATCGCAGCGTCATACGCAAAGCGCGTGCGCGAGTGCGCCGCCTTCGACGGTGTGCGCGTCCTCGCGGGCAATCCCGCCGCACGAGCGCTCGAAGAATCTCGCCGCGGCACGCCCGCCCTCCTCTGGGCGAGTGATGCGACGATGCAAGCCCAAGGAGTCCTGCGAGAGGAGATCTTCGGGCCTGCCGCGATCATCACCGCGTCGGCGAGCGCACGCGAAGTGCCACTACTTCATCCAAGCCTGACGGCGACGATCTGGAGCGGGGCCGACGTTGAGAACGATCCGCAAGTCCCGCCGATCTTTGATCGGGCAGTCGCGACGGCGGGCCGCGTGATCTTGAACGGCGTCCCGACCGGCGTGCGCGTGGCGGAGGCGATGGTGCACGGAGGGCCGTACCCCGCGACGAATCAGCCGAGTTCAACGGCGGTGGGACCGCGGGCGATGGAGCGATGGCTGAGGCCGGTCTGCCTGCAGGGATGGGGCGAGGCAACGCCTTAGTGAACTTGCGGTTGACGCGAAGCGAAAGTAGCCAAAGAAAAACGCCCGGAGGATCGCCCCGGGCGTACATGAGCATGGCAATGGCCAATCTCGCTCAGTTCCGGCTATTCAGCTTGCTCAGCAGCCGCAGGATCTCGAGATAGAGCCACACGAGCGTGACGAGAATCCCGAAGCCCACGTACCACTCCATGTACTTGGGAGCGCCGTTCGCGGCACCTTCCTCGGCCATCTGGAAGTCCATAATGAGGTTGAACGACGCCAGCGCGATCACCACAAGGCTGAACCCGATGCCGATCATGCCGCTGCCGTGGACGCTCGTGAGGAATGGGATGCCCACGAGGCCAAGGCCAATCTGCGCGACGTAGAAGAGCATCACGCCCATCGTCATGCCAATGACGACCTTCTGTGCGGTGCCGCCCAGACGCAGCAGGCCCACCGAATAGCCCAGCGCGATGGCGCCAGCGACCGCGACCGTGAGGCCCACGGCCTGGCCGATCAGGTTGACCCCGCCGACGTTGACGGTCTTGAACTGCTCGGCGTAGATCACCGAAATGATACCGACGGCCGCGCCCTTCACGATCGCGTAGACGGGCGCGAGGAAGGGTGAGAGCGTGGGCTTGAAGGCCAGCACGATCGCGATGGCGAGCGCACCGATGAAGCCTCCGAAGATGAAGGGCGTCTGCAGCTGCGGGTTGGCGCGCACAAGGCCGACGGAGATCACGGCCGATGTCGCGAGCATCGCGACAAGGATGCCAGCCTTGACCGCAGTGCCGCGGACTGTCATCGTCGTCGAGCGTGTCGCGGAGGAGGACTGCAGCTGGTCAAGGAAGTTGCCCTGGAAAAGCTCGGGCTTTAGAACCGGGTTGCCTGTGCGCATCTTTGATCCCCTTTGACTGGACGAGCGGTGGTCGGACGTGGCGTTCCAGATGGATGCCGATCGGCTCCTCTGGTCGCCGCAGGATCGGCCAGCAAGACTCGCTCCGCGATCCATCGACGAGACTGTGGCCTCTCTCTCGGCATTTACTGGGAAATTGTACCGACGCCGTTTCAGAAAGCCACTTCCGGACTAGCTGGTAGGCAAAAGCGAGCGAATTCGCATACGAACAGAGCGCAGGTCGTAACATCACGCAGCATGGTGCCCAATCTGCTCAACAGAGTCGATCCGAACGCGCTCTCCCTTACCAAGCTCTACGCGCATCTGGCCCAGTCCGGCCTCATCACGCGGGTCTTGGAACTCGCACGAGATGAGGACCTTGGGCCGCCGGGCGCAGGTCATGGCGACATCACCAGCGCCGCCTGCTTTCCAGCCGCGGGCCACGCCCGCGCGAATCAGTCGAGAGTCATGGCTCGCGTCGTCGCACGCCAGCCCGGCGTTATCGCGGGCCTTGCCGCGATCCCGGACATCCTGCGAGCGTTTCCCGGCGGGCTTCAGGCCGACGTCATCGTCCCCGATGGCGCACGAGTCGAGGCAGGCCAGACGCTCGCGACGATCTCGGGTGAGCGCTCGCACGTGCTCGTCGTTGAGCGCACGCTGCTTAACTTGATCGGACGGCTCTCGGGCATCGCAACTCGCACCGCGACATTCGCCGCGGCGATCCCCGCTGGCCTTCCCGCGCGACTTCTCGACACCCGCAAGACCACGCCCGGCCTGCGCGTACTTGAGAAGTACGCCGTGCGGTGTGGTGGCGGGCTCTGCCACCGGCTCGGTCTGCACGACGCGGTGCTGATCAAGGACAATCACATCGCGGGCCTCGCGCTGTCCGAGCTTGGGGCATGGGTCGCCGCCGCGGCAGAACGCGGGCGAACTCTGCGGCCCGATCTGGCCTTCGTTGAGGTCGAAGTAGATTCGCTCGAGCAGCTTCGCGCGATCCTGCACACGCAGCAGGCGGCCAGCACCAAGAAGCGAGTGGACTTTGTGCTGCTGGACAACATGGCCCCGGCAACGATGGCGGCGGCGGTCGCCATGCGAGATGCGATACCAGATGCGATAACGCGAGGCGAGTCAACGCCGCGGATCCTCCTCGAAGCCTCCGGCGGCGTCACGCTCGAGTCGATCGCGTCGATTGCGCAGTCGGGCGTTGATCGCATCAGCGTCGGCGGCCTCACACACTCGGCCACGCAGCTTGATGTGGCGCTTGACCTGTGAGCAGACCTGTGAGCAGACCTATGAGCAGACCTGTGAGCACACCTGTGACGAGGCCGGCGACCAAGCTTGCCACCAAGGGCGACGCACGTCATGTTCACACCATGCCGCGCCGCGTGACGCGCCTCGCGGCGGCCGGAGCCCTGCGGCACATCAATCGTGCCATCTGTCTTGGTGCGTGCGGCTCAACGCAGGACGAAGCGCTGCAACTCGCAGCGGGCACGCCTGGCCTGCTCGTCTCTGCTGATCAGCAGCAGTCTGGTCGCGGACGATTGGGCCGCGCATGGGCCGACGCGGGCGGGCTGGGAATCGCCGCGACCTTCGTGCTCGACGCGCGCGAGCATCTCTCCGAGCTGGTCTCGCTCGCGTGCGGTCTCGCGGCGTGCATCGCCTGCGAACGCGCTTGCGCGAGTGGCGCGTTGCCATCCACATCGCAGTCGCGCCGCACGCCCGGACCCAGGTGCGGCGCGGGACTCAAATGGCCAAACGACGTGGTCGAGTGCCTCTCGCAGGCCCTACCGGGCCGAAAGCTCGCGGGTGTTCTGGTCGAGCGCCGCGGCGATCTCCTCCTCGCGGGCGTCGGCATCAACGTCGCGCAGCAGGAGGCGGACTTTCCGCCAGAGCTGCGCACCAGGGCCGCCTCGCTTGAGATGATCGGCGCACGCGCCCATCGACTGACAACGCTCACTGACCTGACCATCGCGCTCGATCGCGCGCTGCGGATGTCGCGCGATGCGATCGTCGCGGCGTGGCTCGCTCGCGATCTCGTCACGGGTCGCGAGGCAACGTTCGAGCACGATGGTCAGCACTACGGCGGGCGTGTTGTATCGATCCACCCACTAGGCGAGATCGAAGTGCGCACCGACGCGTCGCGCTTCGCACGCCTCCCCGCGATGCAGACCACGATGGTGCCGGGAACACTGCGATAAGCGAGAAGACCGGAGCGGCCGGGTTCCCAAGCACGCCCAGCACGATCACCGCGAGCAAGGCAGCTTCGCGAGTGTCGCCGCCATCTCGCTCGCGAGCGCCGCGCCCGCCGTGGAGTCGAGCTTGCCCGCCTTCCAGCCGATGCCAAGGCCGCTCCCATCCTCATGCTTTGGGATGACGTGGAAGTGAACGTGGAAGACCGCCTGGTGGGCCGCCGCGCCGTTGTTCTGAAGGACGTTGAACGCGGTCGCGCCCGTTGAGGCCAGCACGGCACGTGCAATCCGCGGCAGCACGCGGCCGATCGCTCCGGCCGCCTCGTCGCTCAACGCATCGAGCGTCGCGGCGGGCTCTTTGGGAATGACCAGCGTGTGGCCTCGTGCGACGGGAAAAACATCGAGGAACGCGAGCACATGGGCATCCTCATACACCTTGTGGCAGGGGATCTCGCCGCGCAGGATCTTCGAGAAGATGGTGTCGCCCATGCCCGGATCGTATCGGCAACGGCGATCCAGCGAACCAGCACAACCGACACCCGTGGCGGCCGGGCGGCGCGGCGAAATCCGGTTCGGTCCCGCAGCGTTCATAGCATTCCGAAGTGGAAGTGCTGAGCGTGCAACACCGTCCGATCCGAGTCCTGACGCCGCTGGTCGCGAGCCAGATCGCTGCCGGCGAGGTCGTGGAGCGCCCCGCGTCCGTCGTGAAGGAACTGGTCGAGAACGCGGTAGATGCTGGCGCGACTCAGATCGTCGTTGAGATCGAGCAGGGCGGGATCGAGCTCGTGCGCGTCGCGGACGACGGCGCAGGAATCTCGCGCGATGAGCTCACGCTCGCGCTCTCGCCCCATGCCACTAGCAAGGTCGAGGCCGCGGCGGACCTTGACCACATCGCAACACTCGGATTCCGCGGCGAAGCGCTCGCGTCCATCGCGTCGGTCTCCAGGCTGAGCATTCGTTCGCGCCCGCGCGAGATCCTGGCCGCAGCCAGTTCGAGCGGCGTGAACGCGGGCGAAAGTTGGCAGGTCGATGCCGAAGGGCTGTCGATCGCGCAGCCTCGCCCCACCTCGGGCCCGATCGGCACCACCGTCACGGTCCGCAACCTCTTCTTCTCAACGCCCGCGCGCCGGAAGTTCCTTCGGACCGTTGGAACGGAACAAGAGCGCTGCGTCGAAACGCTGCGGCAGCTCTCGATGGCGCATCCCGGCATCGGGTTTCGCGTGATGTGCGATGGGCGGACGGTGGTTGATCTCGCGCCGGGGCAGACGCCGCGCGAGCGCGCGGTCTCGATCCTGGGTAAGGAACTCGGCCCGCAGCTCCTCGAGGTCGGGGCCGATGCCTTCGACGACTCGCGCGGTGTTGCACTCTGGGGACTCGCCGGACTTCCATCCATTGCTCGCAGCTCCGCGAAGGGCCAGATGCTCTTCGTCAACGGCCGCCCGATCCGGGATCGCACGATCCAGCACGCAATCGTCGAGGCTTACCGCGGACTCATCGAGCCGGGGCGATATCCGACGGCCGTGCTGATGCTGGAGATGTCGCCCGCGGCCGTCGATGTGAACGTGCATCCGCAGAAGACCGAGGTCCGATTCCGCGACTCAAGCCTGATTCACTCGGTGATGCTGCACGCCATCCGCGAGGCACTCCGGCGCGCCGATCTCACGCCCGCGGCATCGAGCCTGCGACCGACGCTCGGAGGCGTTGGTTATGCAACGCTCGGCGGCGCCGGCCAGAGCGATGCGCCAGCCTTCGGGCCCTCGCTCTCGCTCCCAACGGAGTTGCCCGGCTCGGGGCTGCCGCCTCAGACGCCAGATGCGAGGGCGATCTCGAACTTTGTCGATATGCTCAGCAGGCCGCAAGGCTC
>JBBQGR010000014.1:0-15529 GCA_038323185.1 Phycisphaerales bacterium
CGTATACACCGTGTAGCTTGCGACTTCGGTGAGGAAGGGTTGGCCTTGGACCGGGTAGATGTTCACAGCGGGGGCGACGATCGGATCGGCTGCGGCCGCGAGGCGAGCGGAGCCGAGGTCGAAGCGCTTGCTGTCGTGCCAGCCTGGGAAGACTTGCCGATCGTCGGGGAGGGCGACATCGCCAGCGTTGCCTTGGCCGTTCACGTCGAGGTAGTCGCGAAACGCGTCGCTTCCGTTGAGGATGAGCGTGAAGGGGCCGGGAACAGCGAGGCCGATTGTCGAGCCGAGGTTGGCGGCCATGGATCCAGCGATGACGGCCGCGAGCTGGGGGCCTTGGTGTCCGTAGGAAAGTGTGGGGAGCAAGCTGGCGGCAGGATCGGCCCAGGAACCGGGAATGTTAGAAGAGGGGAGAAGGGAGTCGCCGTAGCCGCGGAACGCGAGCGAGGGGTCGGCCGCGGCTGCGGAGGCGTCGATCTTGAGTTCGGCACTATTGAGGCGAGTGGGATCGACGCCTCGGGTGGTGCGGATCTGGCGCGAGGAGGCGACGGTGGTGAGGCGCTGGCGCAGGTCGCTGGAGAAGTGGAGCATGGTGCGCTCGACAGGGCCACCGGCGGGGGCTGCGGTGGCGACTCCGGTGTAACGCCGGAGTTCGAGATCGAGCGGGCGGTTGTCGCGCAGCGGGCTGAAGCGGGTGGTACCGGGGAGGGGCGAGATGTCGCTGTCGTCGCGGCTGGAGAGGGTGAGCTCCAGGGCGCTGGTGACGGCGGGATTGTTGGAGGCGTTGTAGGTCAGGAGCTCGACCTGATCGGCGATGCCGAAGGCGCCGAAGGGGCGGAACTGCGTTGTGGAGCTGGTTCCTTCGGAGCTGGTGCCGATGCTCCAGGCGAAGGTCTCGACGGCGCGGCCGTAGAGGTTGCTGCGGTTGATGGGAAGGCTGAAGTCGTAGAAGTTGACCTGTGCGCCAAGGTTGAATGCGGTGACGACGGGTCCGGCGGTGCCGAGGGTGGTGAGGGCGACGCCGCGGAATGGGATGGTGCCGTCGGGGCTTGTGATCGAGATTGGAACGCCAGCGATGAGGCCGAGCCGGAGCGAGTCGTACGCGAAGCGGCCGACATCGAAGGCGCGGACCTCGTCGTAGCCCGTGTCACCAGCCACGGGTCCGTAGTCTGAGGGAGCGCCAGCGGGCGTGGACGGGCTGATCTGGAAGATGCCGTCGTAGCCGCCGATCAGGGAGCTGCCGATCGGGGCGTTGTTGCCAGCGAAGACGTCGGTCATCATGAGGAGGCGGCGGAGATCAACGTCGGTGGGTGTGAGGCCGACGGGAACTTCGCGCGTCGCGGCGGCGAAGATGTCGCCACCGGTGGTGACGTTGATGCGGCCGGAGAGGTCGACGATGCGCGTGGCGAAGAACCAGCGATAGGACTCATCGGCGTTGAGGAGGTCGATGATGTTGGCCGCGTCGCGTGCGTCGACGAGCTCGAAGATGCGCGAGTCGTACATGCCGTCGCCGTCGGTGTCGGCCCACTGGTAGCCGGGCCAGTTGGGATCGTTGGGTGCAAAGACGTTGTCGTTCACGGGGCGGAAGGCACCGCGCTGGCGGGCGGTCCAGTGGGCGGGGATGTTGGAATCGGCGGCGACACCGAAGTCGGTGTTGATGGTGGGCGCGCCGTTGGCGTCCGAGAGGGTGAGGTTGGTGGAGAGGGTGGTGGAGGGCGCTGTGAAGTTGCCGCGGAGGTTGCGGAGGTTGACGAAGCGGCCGTCGGGCGAGACGTTGCTGATGCTGGCCCAATCGCGCCGGTCGAGATAGGGGCGGCTGGCATCGGTGGGTCCGGCCTGAACGAAGTCGAGGAAGGTGGCCTCGCTTGTGGCGAGCCAGGGATCGGTGGGCAGCCACTTGAGCGGAATACCGACGAGGCCGAGGTTGGGGTCGTAGGTGCCGACGGGGCTGAAGATCTCGGCGGGGTCGGTGCTGTTGGAGCGGCGGGCGTAGTCGATGCTTGGATAGTCGACGGCCTCGCGCATCAGGACCGGGGTGTTGCTGCCCGCCTGCGGGACGGTGGATGCGTCGTAGTACGTCGCGAGTGCATCGGCCGCGACGATCTTCTCGCTGACGTAGGCGGCGAAGCGATCGGGGATCTCGTCGAGGCGTTCGCGCTTCTGGATGGCGGCCTTGGTGCGGATGTCGCGGTTGCCGATGGCGACGTAGAGGATGGCGGCTACGGAGAGGAGGGCGAGGGTGCCAACGACGAGGACAAGGAAGGAGCCGCGGCGTGTGCCGCCGGGCGTGCTGGAGCGTGAGAAGGCGGCGGGTGCGCCGGCGAGGCCACGGATGAGGCGGGCTGGGACCTTGTCGCGCGTTGCTGCGGCGCCGTCGCTGTGGAGCTTGAGCGATGAGGCTTGTGCTGAGAGCTTGCGAGTGCGATCCATGGCGTCCAACTCCTTGGCGTGATCGGGCTCACGCGCGGTCGCTCGCGGCCGGTGGGCGCGGGCGGGGTCAACTGGCGATCTGCGGCCGGGCGGGTGCGCTGGGGTCGCGCGTCGTGGTTGCTCGGCGTGTTAGTTCTGCGCTGCGCCGGGGTTCTGCGGCGTGCGGAAGACGTACTGGAACGTGGACTCGATCGTGGGATCGACCGCGTCCGAGAGCGTTACGGTGATGCGGATCATGCGGGGCCAGGGGCAGGGAAGCGCATCGGGCTGCGAGTCGTTGGCGGGCGCGTAGGTCGGATCGATGTAGCCGAAGTAGCTGGTGAGGGAGCTTTGGATCGGGAGGAGCGTCAGGTCGGGCGTGTAGCCGTAGATCACGCGCGGGGTGAGATCGTGGAAGGTGGTGCCCTCGACGCGCGTGCGGACGGCGCTGGCGGGGAAGGTCACCGGGTCGAAGGGGCTGGCGGTCACGGCATCGGCGAGGTTGATGGTGCCGTCGCCATTTGTGTCCTCGCGGCGTTCGAGGCCGTGCCAGAATGTGCTGCCGGCGGCGTCGGTGTTGCCGAAGGACCACTCCACGATGAACTCGCTGCAGCGCGGCAGGAGGCCGGAGGAGGCGAGGGCCAACTGATCGGCGCGGCGGAAGGCTTGCTCGCGCGCGTCCGTGGTGGCGGCGCCACTCACGACGCGAAGCAGATCGGGTCCGGCGACTTCGGTGCGGATGCGTGTGGCGGCGGGATCAACGCCAGCGACGCCGCGGTAGTCCAGGAGGTCGGAGGCGCCGGGTGCCGACTGCGTCGGCATCGCGTCGTCCATCCAGGCGTGCATGAGATCGATGCTCTCGGCCGCCGCGAGGAGGGGACGGGCGGTCACGGGCGTGAGGGGAGTTGGGAAGAAGGTGCGGGCGGCGAGGAAGGCGCCAGCAACGTTCGTGGTGCTGGTCACCTCCACCGGCGCCAGGGGAAAGAGCATGATGGTCGTGCGCAGCTCGGCAAGGTCGGAGCAGGCGATGTCGACCAGGCCGCTGTTGAAAGCGGGGCGGACGAAGTCGGGATGGAGGAACGCGTTGGCAGCGAGGAGGGCCTGGTCGGGGAATCGGCGCGCCATGGAGCGGAAGAGGCTGCCCGCCGCGGGCTGGAGGGCGATCTGGCCGTCCTTGCTTCGCAGGATGAAGCTGTTGGCGGGGATGGTGAAGACGGGGCTGCTGATGGGAGGCTGGGGCGCGGCGGAGGGCTCGACGAGGAGCGTCTGGTGGCGGATGAGGGACCAGTTGCCAGCGAAGCGGCTGGGGTTGGAGAGATCCTGGGTGCCGAGGATGGCGAGGGGATCATTGTTGCGATCGGAGAGGAGAGCGCGAAAGTAGGGCTCGTTGTCCTCGTTGCCCGCGGTGGTGGGAACGCGGCGCGGCTGGCCGTGGCCGTAGTAGATGCGGGCGGCGTCGGCCTCGGCGACGACGCCGGGATGCATCGAGGGACGCGCGGTCTGGAAGCGGCCTTCGGCGAAGAACATGATCTCGTCGATGCGGCGGGGACGAGCGCCCGTGTCCTCGGCGGAGAGGGGGACGCGATCGATCGCGGGCTCGAACTGGCCGTTGGCGTTCACATCGGCCCACTGCTGGCGGATGACGAGAAAGCCGTCGCGCGACATGCGGTCCATGTCCTCGCGCAGGCGGTTTTCGAGAAGGGCGGAGTACTGGTTGAGGGTGCTGAGGCGCTGGCCGCCGGCGACAGTCTTGCCCACGGCGCTGAAGATCGCGGCAAGGCCGACGGCGATGATGGCGACGGCGCCGACGGAGACGATGGTCTCGAGGAGGGTGAAGGCGGGGTGCGTGAAGGCGGGGCGGGTGAAGGCGGGGCGGTTCGTGACTGGGCGGGCGCCAGCGCGAGCCAACAGCTCACACGGGGAGAATTGGCCGCGGCGTTGTTCAAGGCGAGGAGTAGTCACCGTGTCGCTCCGTGTCGGACTCTGGCGTGCTTGGGCGTGCTTGGGCGTGTAATCTGTCGTGATTGCGCGGCGAGTTCGAGGCTTAGCGATCGATGGTGTAGACGCCGACGGAGGCTGGGATCTGCGGCGTGAAGAGGGCTTCCAGAGTGGTGAAGTCGGCTTCTTCGTTGGCGATGGTGCCTGAGTTCATGGGTGGGTCGATGATGAGCGCTTGGAAGCCGCCCTGGGCCGTTGTGGCGATGCTTCGGACGGTGCGGATTTGTCCGGAGCGGTCCACGAGCTTCTGGCCGACCTGTCGGACGTAGGCGATGAGCTCGGAGTTGGCGTCGGGGATGAGGCGGTTGAGTTCGCCGGTGTCGGCATCGGCTTCGATGGTGAAGTTGATGCGCTGGATGGCGGAGTAGTTGTTGACGGTTGCGATGCCGCGGCCGTCGAGGGTTGGGCGGCCCTCTGCGTCGGCGCCGAGGGGGAGGCGTGCTTCGGTCTCACCCTCGGGACGCGTGAAGGCGAAGGAGAGGCCGCGGCGGTCGGTACGAATGTTGCCATCGATGCGGCGGACGAAGGTGGCGATCTGGATGGAGTCGCCGCCGCGGTCGTCACGAGCGCGGTCCACGGTTAGGATGCGAGTAGCACCGTCGAGCCTGCGAATCTCGACGCGTCGGGCGGCAATGTCCCAGACAAAGCGCGGCTCGGTGCGAGATGTAAAGGGCGCTGGGTTGAGGCGCTCGCGCGTTGGGATGGAGGTGAGCTCGGTGGAGCTTGCGATGATGAAGAGATCGCCGGTGGTGGAGAGGATGTTGAGGCCGCGGCCCGCGTTGGCAAGTGAGTTGACGAACAGGCCCGTGTCCCAGGTACCGGCGGGGGACCAGACGGTACTCGATACTTCCTCGGCGGCGAGCTCGCGCCAGATGGAGCTGGAGCTGGTGTCGAGGGGATTGGCGCGGACGCTGAGCGCGGCATTGCCGCGGAGGAGACCTTCGGCGGAGCGCTCGACGGAGGCGCCCTGGATCGAGTCCGAGACTGAGCGCTGCTGCTGGACGACAACGGGGAAGACCGCAGCGAGGCCCACGAGGCCGAGCGCGAGGACGACGATAGAGATGAGGACTTCGACGAGTGAGAAGGCGCGGCTGCGAGAGAAACCGGCGCGGAGGAGAGAGGCGAGCGATTTGATGTTGGTTGTTTGCATCATGGAGCCACCGCCTTAAGTTCTTCGAGGCCGCCGAGGTACTTTGTCAGGGCGAAGACGCGTGCATCCGAGGGGACCGTGACGCCGTTGCGCTGGAGGCGGCCGGCGATCCACTGCGCGATCTCTTCGGCGACCGCAGGAGGGAGGCGACCTCCGAGTATCGTCGTGTCGAAGCCGCCGTCGGGGCCGCCGGAGGGGAGGTAGGGCGTGCCGGTGTCGCGGTTGAGGCCGCGCAGGCCCAGGGCGCTGGCCATCGAGCTCTCGTTGTAGAGCGCGAGCTCGGTGATGGGGCGCGCGAGGATGGTGTCGATTGCGGTGTCGCCGAGGAGGCTGGTGCGATTCTGGGCGGTGATGTCGGTGCGACGGGCGGTGCGGCGGGCCCACTCGATCTGGCTCGCGGCACGGTCGACGCGCGCCGTGGCCCAGGGGGCGGTTTCGCGGAAGAAGTCTTCGCCGACGGGATCTAGCACGAGCGCAAGATCGGAGCGCTCGGTGCGGAGGGCGCCGGTTCCGGCCTCGAAGCGAACGAAGAAGGACTGGCGACGCCACCCCTGTTCGCCGAGCGTTGTGTTGGCGATGGCTGGATCAAAGAAGCCGGTTTCTGGGAAGACCCAGTTGCCGAAGGTGGCGCGGGACTCGAGCCACTCGTACCAGCCGTTCTGATCGCCCGTGGCGGAGACGGTGCCGGGGGATGCGAAGCCGCGCACGCCCCAGCCGCGCGGGAGGGCGATGGGCTGGGCGTTTGGAACTGGGGCGAAGAGGTCGCGCTTGATGGGGACAACGGAGGGTGTGCCAGCGTTGTTGGCGAGGTCGTCGATGGTCGTGACTTGCACCACGGGGATCATGACGATGCGGCCGCCGCCTGGTCCGAACTGGTGGACGAAGACGACGCCGCCATCGCCGCCATCGGAGCGGATGGCCGCGTCTCGCCCGGCGGAGATTCCTACGCGAAGCTGGTTCTCAGCGAGCGAGCGCTCTGAGCCATCGATGAGGTTGGTCAGGGCGGGGACCGCGATGGCGATCATGATGACGATGACGGAGATCACCACCAGCAGCTCGGTGATCGTAAAGGCGGCGCGGGGGGCGTGGTGCCGCTGCGAATGATGGGTCGAGTGGTTGTTCAAGAGCCCACCTCCACGGCGTTGTCGGCTTCGGCTTCGTTGCGAAGCTCGGACTCGGAGCCGGAGCCGAGGGCGGCCTGGAGCGCGGTATAGGTCTCGTCCCCAAAGACCTTGTTGGCACCCGCGGAGACAATGGCGAAGGTTGCGTCGCGGAGCTGGGCGTTCTTGGTGATGTCGCGCTCGGGGCGGTCTTTGAGCGCGGGGAACGCCGCGGGATCGCGGGCGATCATGCTCGGGATGTTGAGATCGGCGATAGTTTCGACGACGAAGTTGCCCGAGCCAACGGGCTGCTCGCGGCCCGGGAGCCAGCGGTAGTAGCGGAAGGGGACGTTGTTGTTGTCCACGAGCTGGACCGCGTCGGGGTTGCCGCCGAGTGTCGCGAGCTTGGGCGAGGTCCGGCCAACCTCGACGAGCGGGCGGATGATGGTGCCGATGCGCTGCGAGGCGGCGGCACCCTGCCGGACGTCGACGGGGATCTCAAAGGTTCCGTCCAGACGCGGCTTGTAGAAGCCCGGACCAGGGACACCATCGATTGGGATGCCAGCGGCACCCTGCCTGGCGCGCTCGAGCGCACCGACAAGGTAGAACGCGAGGCTGGACTCGCTGTAGCGATTGTCGAGGAGCGGGTTTGTGCCCGGGGCCGTGGGAGGAATGCGGAGGGCCTGCGCCTGGAGTGCTACCTGCGGCGAGTAGACGGCGACGCGCTGCGTGCCCGCGGCGCCGGGCTCGACCCAGGCGGGCGTCGTCGCGGCACGATCGCGGACCAGCGGCGGGAGGAAGCTGGCTTCCTTCTCGAACTGCGCGATGGCGGAGCGGATCGTTGAGACAGCCTGACGATCGGCGGTGGAGCGGGCGAGGCGGGTGGTGAGCGTGACGCCGCCGATGAGGAGCGAGAGCAGGATGCCAATGATCAGGATCGAGAAGAGAACCTCGATGAGCGTGAAGGCGGCGCGACGCTGCCGGACTCGGGTGTGCGGGGGTGCGGGGGGGATTGGAGTTGCGGTGTGTTGCATGCCATTTCCGTCGGGTTGGGCGTGCTGCAAGAGATCCTGATTGAGTGAACAACTGTCTCTGACCGGATCGCCGTTCTGACCGGGACATTTTGAGCAGACATCAGGATCAGGGGATCAAAGGACACCAGAACGAACGCCCACAGTGGGCGACCGAGCGGGGACATTCCACGCGCGGCGAACGCACAATCCACACAAGGGCCGGAGAGGCCCGAACACACGAATCTGCACTCACCGACCCGACCGCCGTGACCGGCGTGGCCAGCGTGACGGACCCGACAAGCGTGACCGACTTCATCGATCGCGCCTGCCACTTCGACGAGGCGCGTCGGTTGGTGCGCGGCGCACCGAGCGTGCGCTCCGGGCTGGAGTGCCCGGAGGGCCAGCCTCGGCCTTAGCCGCCACCCTGCAGGCTTTCGATCATCGCGACCAGCGGGAGGAACATCGCCACGACGATGGTTCCAACGATGCCGCCGAGCGCGACGACCATGAGGGGTTCGAGGAGGCTGACGAGCGATTCGACAGCAACATCGACCTCGTCGTCGTAGTTGTCGGCGATCTTGAGGAGCATGGCGTCGAGCTCACCCGTCTCTTCGCCGACGTCGATCATGTTGACGACGATGGCGTCGCAGGTCTTGCTCTCGCGGAGCGGCGCGGCGAAGCCTTCACCCTCGCGGATGCTGTCGTAGACACCCTGGAGCGCCGTCTCGAAGACGTAGTTACCGCAGGTCTCCTTGGTAATTCGGATGGCTTCCAGGATGGGCACGCCAGCGGAGATGAGCGTGCCGAGCGTGCGGGTGAAGCGGGCGATCACGGTCTTGCGGACGAGGTTGCCGAAGATCGGCATCATGAGCAGGATGGTGTCGGTCACGGCCTTGCCTGGCTTGGTCTGGCGGATGAGCTTGAAGAGGATCCAGAGAACGACGGGCATCGGCAGCGCGATCACTGCGCCCTGGAAGGGAAACTGGCCCGGGTTGGCACCGGCGAACCAGCGGCTGGTGTTGATCAGCCAGCGGGTGAGCATGGGGAGTGCGACGCCGAAGTCGCGGAAGATCTCCTCGAACTTCGGGATGATGAAGACCATGATGCCCGTCAGGATGAGGCCCGCGATCAGGACGACCACGATGGGGTAGACCATCGCGCCCTTGATCTTGCGCTTGAGCTTCTCGGCCTTCTCCATGAACTCGGCGAGGCGCTGGAGGATAATGTCGAGCACGCCGCCGATTTCGCCGGCGTTCACCATCTTCACGTAAAGCGTGTTGAAGGCCTTGGGGAACTTGCTCATGCCCTCGGAGAGGGACGAGCCACCCTCGACTTCTTCGCAGACGCCCATCAAGATGTTCTTCAGCTTGCCGGGCTTCTGCTGGCTCTCCAGAATCTGGAGGCTTCGGAGGAGGGGGAGGCCAGCGTCCTGCAGCGTTGAAAGCTGGCGGGTGAAGGTGGTGAGGTTCTTGTTGGAGACATTGCCGAAGGAGCCCGCGGCGCGCTTCTTCTTGAGCTTGGCGCCCTCGCCCCCGGCGACGCCGCCGGTCTTCTTGACCTGCTGCTCCTTGACGGAGGTGGGATAGAAGCCCTGCGCCTTGACGCGCTGGATGGCTTCCTCGGTGGTGCCGGCGTCGACGGTGCCCTTCTGCGTCTTGCCCGCAGCGTTCACGGCTTCATAGGTGTACGTCGGCATGAACTCGTTCCTTTACGCGAATGGACTTTGCCGGTCTGCTTCGTTGCTGGGTTCTGCGCCACCACTTGACTACTTGATCAATTCGACGCTTTGACGACTCTTAATCCTCTTCAGACAGCGTTTCGCGCACGACCTCGTCGATCGTGGTCTGGCCTTCGTAGATTCCGAGGAGGCCGCACTCGCGGAGAGATCGCATGCCGCGCTTGCGGGCTTGGCCGCGAAGGATCGCGGTGTTGGCGTTCCGCATGATCATCTCGCGCATCTCGTCGTCCATGGTCATGATTTCGTAGAGGGCCATTCGGCCACGGAAGCCGCTCTTGTTGCAGTTGTCGCAGCCGCGGCCGCGAGAGAACTTTTTGCCTTGTACCTGCTCGGGTCGGAGGTTGAGCTCCATCAGCTCTTCTTCCTTGGGGATGTACTCTTCCTTGCATTTGGTGCAGATGCGGCGCACGAGGCGCTGCGCGACGACACCTTCCATGGTGGCGGTCAGGAGGAAGGGCTCCATGCCGAGGTCGACGAGCCGGATGATGCTGCTGGGGGCGTCGTTGGTGTGGAGAGTTGAGAGCACCAGGTGGCCGGTGAGAGAGGCCTGCACGGCGATCTGCGCGGTCTCAAGGTCGCGGATCTCACCGACGAGAATGATGTCGGGATCCTGACGCAGGAAGCTTCGCAGGAGCTTGCCAAAGGTCGTGCCGGTCTCTTCGTTGACCTGGCACTGGCAGAGGCCGTCGATGTCGTACTCGACGGGGTCTTCGGCGGTCAGGATCTTGGTCTCGATGTCGTTGAGCTTGGAGAGGGCGGCGTAGAGGGTCGTGGTCTTGCCCGAACCCGTGGGGCCGGTGACGACGACGATGCCGTTGGGCTTCTGGATCAGACGAACGACGGTGTCATAGTCGTCCGGACGCAGGCCCACGCGGTCGAGGCTGAGCTCGACGTTGCTGCGGTCGAGCACGCGCATCACGCACGACTCGCCGTGGATGGTCGGGAGGATGGCGATGCGCAGGTCAACCTGCTTGCCAGAAACGGTGAGCTCGACGCGACCGTCCTGCGGCAGGCGGCGCTCGGCGATATCGAGCTTGGACATGACCTTGATACGACTGATGATCGCGGGGCCGAGCTGCTTGGGGGGCGGGACCATCTCGTAGAGGACGCCATCGATGCGGTAGCGCATCTTGAACTCGTGCTCGAAGGGCTCGAAGTGGATATCGCTCGCGCGGTCCTTGATGGCCTGGAGCATGACGAGGTTCAGGAGCTTGATGACCTGGTTGTCGCTTGCGGCCTCTGTCAGGGCGTCGAGGTCGATCGACTGGTCGCCCTTGCCGCCGAGGTTCTTAAACTTCTCATCGATCGCGAGGTTCGAGACGACGTCCTTGATCGACTCGACCTTGCTGAAGTGCTTCTTGATGATCGCGTCGATCAGGGCGGGGTCCCCCACCACCGCGTCGACGTTGTACCCCATCAGCATCCGCAGGTCGTCCACGGCCCGGAAGTTGTCCGGGGTCTTCATGGCGATGCGGAGGCGCTTGGACGTGGTGTTGAAGTCCACCGGGATGACCTCGTACTGGCGGACGTTCTCGGAGGGGATGACGTCCTTGAGGGCATCGGGAAGGTTGAAGGACTTGAGGTCCATAAACGCCATGCCAGCCTGCCCGGCGAGGCCCTCAGCGATGTCGTTGGCTGAGCAGAAGCCGAGTTCGATCAGGAGCTGACCGACGGGCGCTTTCTTGGTCTTCTGGACTTCAAGGGCGGTGTGAACCTGCTCGCGGCTGACCTTACCGAGCTTGGTAAGGACGCGCCCGAGCTTGCGACCCTTCAGTTCTGCGAGATCAATGGCCATGGGAACTCAGTTCTCCAGCAATCGACTGTGACGCACGTGACGCACGTGACGCACGTGACGCACGTGACGCACCCCGACGGACCTGGGATCGCTCACGATGCACGACTCGCCCTCTCCGATTCGGTCAGTGTACCAGATCGGTTCGAGCCTGTAACCCAGAATGACGCGGGTTTCGAGACATAGCAATTGGACTTTGACGCTTCAACGACGACGTTCTTGGCCTAGGCCTTCTTCCCCTCGACCCCCTTGGGGTCGTCAATCTCCTCATCCCACTCAAGACGACCGACGGTTCGGCCGAGACGGTGGATGCGGGAGGTCAACTCAACTGGATTTTTGCTCACGTCGATCATCTCTTCGGCACTAATCATGCCGCGCGTGTAGAGAGACCAGAGGTGGTCGTCGAGAAGCTGCATGCCGAACTTCTTGCCGGTCTGGATGGCGGAGTCGATTCGGAAGGTCTTGTTGTCGCGGATGAGGTTGGCGATGGCTGGCGTGATGACCAGAAACTCGTAGGCGGCGACCATACCGGTGACGTCGACGCGGGTCAGGAGCGCCTGCGAGAGGACGCAGAGGAGTGCGGTTGAGAGCTGGACTCGGATCTGGTTTTGTTGGGTCACCGGGAAGGCGTCCACGATACGGTCGATGGTCTTGGCGGCACCAGTGGTGTGCAGGGTGCCGAAGACCAAGTGGCCCGTTTCGGCTGCGCGGATGGCGGACTCGATGGTTTCGAGGTCTCGCATTTCGCCCACGAGGATGCAGTCAGGATCCTGGCGGAGCACGCGACGAAGAGCTTCGGAGAAGCTGGGCACGTCTGTGCCGACTTCGCGTTGGTTCACGATCGACTTCTTGTGGCTGTGGTAGTACTCGATGGGGTCTTCCATCGTGACGATGTGGCGGTCCATCGTCTCGTTGATGAAGTTGATCATCGTCGCGAGGGTCGTGGTCTTGCCCGAGCCTGTCGGCCCGGTCACGAGGAACATGCCACGCGGGCGGCGAATCAGTTCCTTACAGACATCGGGGATGCCGATCTGCTCGAACGAGAGGAGTTTGTTTGGGATCTGTCGTAGACAGATGGCGAGGTCGCCTCGCTGGCGGAAGACCGAGACGCGGAAGCGGGCGTTCTCGCCGTAGGCGAAGCCGAAGTCGGTGGTGCCCTCCTCCTGGAGTTCCTGCTGGTTGCGCTCGGGAGTGATGGACTTCATGAGCGAGACCATGTCGTCGGAGTCCAGGACCTTGGTCTGGAGGGAACGAAGGTTGCCGTGGAGGCGGATGGTCGGCGGGCGCTTGACGGTCAGGTGAAGGTCGCTCGCGCCGAGCTTGACGACGGTGTCGAGGAGGCGGTCAATCTGCATCGTGGACATGGTCGGTTCCTAGAAGGTCTGAGGAGGCTGGTGTTCGGGAATGGAACGAAGCCAACGGGACGGAAGGTCAGTTGGGCCGGAGCGAAGCAGACGGCGGCACCCTGCGGCCCATACGCAGGGATCGGGGACCCGGATCGGCCGGGTCGGCGCAAGCCATGGACGAACCTCGCGCGATTCGGGGATCGGTTGCCATCATACGTGAATCGGGCGGACTGAGGCGAGCGGGATTTGCGGACCCGGCGGGGCGAGGTGCCGGGCTGGCGAGAATGCCTGAAACGCTCTGGCTCGTCTGCCAAACATGAAGGAGGAGCAGCAGAGTCGGCCGCCCTTCTAGATAGACTGGAGTGGCGGGGACTGTTCTGAATCTTTGCACGCGTGCTGGTGCGGATCGTGATCGGGCGAACTTGAGGAGCTGGCCATGCAGATTGAATCAACGTCGATCATCGCCGCGGCTCGGGATATTGACTCGAGCGCGGTCATCGCGGGGCTTGCGATCCTTGGAGGATTCACGGTCGCCATCGTCTCGACTGTGGGTGGGATCTTCGCGGGCGTTCGATCACGTCGCGAGCGTGAGGAGACCAAGCGCGAGCTTGCGGCGTATGTCGCCGAGGGATCGCTCACTTCGGATCAGGCCGAGCGGCTGATCCGTGCTGATGACTCGGGTGCGGATGAGGGTCGCTGCGGCCCAAAGCGGAGGCGGCGCGAGGCGCGTGAGGATTCCAGGAGCGGCTCGCGCGAGGCAGCGTCGAGCTCTTAGCAGAACGCTTAGTTGGATGGACTCTCCCCTAATTCGCACAAGTTGAGCACACGCAGCAACTCCGCGACGCTCCACGCCTGGGCCGGACAGCCGTCGGCGCGGCGTGGGCGCTCGGGGGAGTCGTCACCGTCATAGACCTCTGAGAGCTGGAGAATTGGCTCTGCGGGGAACTTCATCGGATCTGCGAAGCGGGCGAGCAGGGGCGCGATGGCGGCCCTGGCGCGGGCTCGCGCGTCGGGGCTGAAGTTGCCGACACGAAGGAGTGCTTCGGCGTAGGGGCCGATGAGCCAGGGCCAGACCGTGCCGTTGTGGTACGCACGATCGCGCTCGAAGAGACTTCCTTCGTAGCGGCCGCGGTAGTCGGGGTCGCTGGGCGCGAGTGTCCGGAGGCCCTCGGGGGTCACGAGGTGCTTTTCAACACAGGCGACCGCCGCGGTTCGCTGCTCGGGCGAGAGCGGCGAGTGCGGCAGACTGATAGCGAAGAGCTGGTTAGGGCGGATCTTTGCGTCGGGGACGAATCGGCCCCAGGCGGGGGTGAGGACGTCGTAGAGACATCCCGCACGCTCATTCCAGAACTCACTTACGAAGTTGCGGGCGGTGACATCGGCGTGCTGGCGGAGCTCGGTGGCCTGGCGCGCGCTCGACTTCTCGATCACTTCGGCGAGTTCGAGGAGGGCCGAGTACCAGAGAGCGGAGAGCTCGACAGGCTTGCCGTGCCGCGGCGTGAAGACGACGCCATCGCGGCGTGCGTCCATCCAGGTGAGCTGCGTCGATGCGTCGCCCGCGCAGACGAGTCCATCGGCGGGATCGACGCGGATGGAGAAATCGGTGCCGCTGCGATAGGCGGCGATGATCTCGAGGCAGGCGGGGAGGAGGCGCTGCGTGAAATGCGACCGGTCGGGGGCAACGCGTGCGAACGCGCAGCACGCGCGAAGGAAGTGAAGAGAGGCGTCGGCGGTGTTGTACTCGGCGTGGCCCGAGCCGTCGTCGAAGCAGTTGGGGATCAGGCCGTTCCTTTGCAACGCCGCCATCGCGACGAGTGTGTCGCGTGCTTCCTCGAAGCGCCCGGTGGTCAGCATCAGGCCCGGGAGCGAGATGCACGTGTCGCGGCCCCAGTCGCCGAACCAGGGGTAGCCGGCGATGATGGCGGAAGCGGGTGAGGATGCTGGCGCAGGCTCGCCGTGCTTTGTGCGCTGCGCGAAGAACTGGTCTGCGGCGTTCAGGAGCGCGGCCGCGCCGGGGGCACGAAGTGCTGGGAGTGTGCCGGGGGAGATGGGCTTGGCGGAGTAGCTTGCAGTTTGAGTCGTCGCCGGTGCGGACTCGAAGTCCGCGGTGATCGTCGCGGTGGTTGGGCCTGTGGACTTGACTGCGAGGGTGAAGGTGCCTGGGGAGAAGAGGTCTTCGGGCTCGTTCTGGCCTCGGAACTGGTCGCGCTCGTAGGCGAAGCGGTTCCACCAGTTCGCATCATGCGAGAAAGCGAAGCCGGCGCCTGCACGGAGTACGAGGCGCAGATTGCCTCGCGTCACGATGCACTCCGGGGCCGGTGCGTTTGGGGCGGCGGCGCCAGGCTCGAGGGTCTGCGCGTGGATGTGGTCGTGGCGGTGCTCGCACTTATGGAAGTCGCGCAGCGGCGTGAACGGGCGCACTTCGAGCGAGCAGTGGATCGATGGAGCGCCGCGGGCGAGGTCGCAGTGAACTTCGTACTGGACCTGCGCGGCGTTGCGATCGCTCGCGAGCGTGAGGCGGCGGGTCACGCGGAAGCGGGCGAGCTTTGTCTCGTGCTCGTACTCCCAGAGGCAGCCGCCATCGGCGGATCGCGTGAAGGAAACGAGTGCATCGGTGCCACGGGGAGAGAGGGCACCATCAGCGAAGCGGTAGGTGCTGAGATCGAGGCGAAACTCGGATTTTGTGGCACCTTGGCCGGTGCGAACGATGAGCCACTCGGCGCAGGAATGAAGCGCGACGATGCGTCCGACCGGTGGCTTGGAGGCGGCGACGAGCCAGGCGTGGTAGCGGCGGTCGGGACGGCCGTCGACGGTGCCCATGGCGAAGCCGCCGAGGCCGTTGGTCATGAGCCATTCGCGGCGCGCGTGGGCGGGCACGTTCGCGGAGCCAAGGATCTCCTCGCGGCGGAACGAGACACGGACCGGGGAGGCCTTGCGGTTCTCGCTGTCGTGCTCGATCGGGTGCATGGAAGGAGCATACGGGCGG